>CAZWXA010000372.1:0-4333 GCA_964637755.1 uncultured bacterium
CGCCCCACCGCCGGACCTCCACGTTGTCGTCGGCCGTCGCGCCGGGCGGCACGGATTCGTGGGGGAGGTTCGGCAGCGTCAGGAGGAGCGCCTCGATTTCCGCGCCCACGCGCTTGAGCTCCGCGTCGAGCGCCTTGATCCGATCCGCTCGCGATCGCATGGCGTCCCGCAAGTCCCCGGGGATCGCGCCGCCCGGGTGGTCGCGGGCCGTGCGCTTCGCGGCCCGATTGTGTTCGGCCTTCAGCTCCTCGGCGTCCCGGAGCAGGTCCCTGCGCCGCGTGTCGGCGGCGAGCAGCTCCGCCAGCGGTGCGCTTCCGCCGCGGCTGGCCAGCGCACGACTCACGAGATCGGAGTGCTCGCGGAGGAGCTTCAGCGGGAGCAACGCGTGGCCTGCGGCGTGCCGGGCGGGGTCTCAGCGCCCTCGCAGCGGAAGCCGCGGGCGTGCGTCCCCCTCAGCGCTTGCGCCGGACGTCCGGTCGCGCTCACCGGCAACGCCCGTGGGTCGGCGGGCCATCACGGGGCCTCCGGGACTTCCGCCGGGGCCTGCTCGGCCTCGACGCGGGCGATCGATCCGACGCGGTCGTCGGATTCGAGGTCGATGATGCGGACGCCCCAGGTGTTCCGGCCCTGGGACGACACGTCGGCCGAGGGGATCCGGATGATCTTGCCCTTGGTGGTGACGACGAGGAGGTCGTCGCTCTCCCGCACCTGGAGCATCCCCACCACGCTGCCGTTACGGCCACCGGTCTTGATGTCGATGATCCCCTTGCCGGCCCGGCCCTGGAGCCGGTACTCGCCGAGCGGCGTGCGCTTGCCGTTGCCCCGCTCCGTCACGGTGAGGATCGACACCCCTTCCTGCACGACGTCCGCGGCGATGACCTGGTCGCTCTCCTCGACATCGATCCCTCTGACTCCGGCCGCGGTGCGGCCCATCGGGCGGACCTCGTCCTCGGAGAAGCGGATGATCATGCCGAGCTTGGTGGCGATCATGACCTCGCGCTGGCCGTCGGTCCGGCGGACGTTGATGACCTCGTCGCCGGCGTCGAGGCCAATCGACTGGATGCCGCCGGCGCGCGGGTTCGAGTAGGCCTCGAGCTCCGTCTTCTTCACCTTGCCCAGCTTCGTCGCGAAGAGGATGTGGCCGCCGGTGGCGAAGTCGCGGACGGGGACGCAGGTCGCGACGCGCTCGCCGTCGCTCAGCGAGAGCACGTTGACCATGGCCTTGCCCTTGGCCCCGCGGCTGCCTTCCGGGATCTCGTGCACCTTGAGCCAGTGGGCCTTGCCAAGGTTCGTGAAGAACAGGAGGTAGCAGTGGGTCGAGGCGACGAAGACGTCCGCGACGAGGTCCTCCTCCTTCGTTTCCATCCCGGTCACGCCCTTGCCCCCGCGGCGCTGGGCCCGGTACACCTCGACCGGGGTGCGCTTGATGTAGCCCGAGCGCGTGATCGTGACCGCCATCTCCTCGTCGGCGAGCAGGTCCTCGATCGTCAGCTCGGAGGTCTCCGCGAGGATCTCGGTGCGGCGCTGGTCGCCGTACTCCTCCTTGAGCGCCAGCAGCTCCTGCCGGATGATCGCCATCACCTTCTGCTCGGACGCGAGGATGCCGCCCAGCTCCGCGATCAGCACGAGGGTCTGCTCGTGCTCCTCGACGACCTTGTGGCGCTCGAGCTGGGTCAGCCGCTGCAGGCGCATGTCGAGGATCGCCCTGGTCTGGATCTCGGAGAGCTCGAGCTGGCGCATCAGGGCGTCCCTGGCGGCGTCCGGGCTCTCGGCCTGGCGGATCAGGCGGATCACGAGGTCGAGCTGCTCGATCGCCTTGCGGAGGCCGGCGAGGATGTGGGCGCGCTCCTCGGCGCGCGCGAGGTCGTAGCGGGTCCGCCGCGTGACGATCTCGCGCCGGAAGCGGACGAACGCCTCGAGCATCTGCTTGAGGGTCACCACCTGCGGCCGGCGGTCGACCAGCGCCAGCATGATGATCCCGAACGTCGTCTGCATCTGCGTGTGCTTGAAGAGCTGGTTCAGGAGGATCTGCGGGATCACCTCCCGCCCCAGCTCCATGACGATGCGAATGCCCTCACGGCTGGACTCGTCGCGGACCTCGGAGATGCCCTCGATCTTCTTCTCGCGCCGGAGCTCCGAGATCTTCTCGACCAGGCTCGCCTTGTTGACCTGATACGGCAGCTCCGTCACGATCAGCGCCTCGCGGGCGCCCCGCAGCTTCTCGGCGTGCGCCTTGGCGCGGAGGGTCAGCGTGCCCCGGCCGGTCGCGTACGCGTCACGGATGCCGGTGACGCCGTAGATGTACCCGCGGGTCGGGAAGTCCGGCCCCGTGATGACCGTCCGGAGCCGCTCGATCGACGCACTCGGGTCGTCGATCAGCAGGACGAGGCCGTCCACGACCTCCCTCAGGTTGTGGGGCGGGATATTGGTCGCCATGCCGACGGCGATACCGGAGGAACCGTTGATCAGCAGATTCGGCACCCGCGTCGGCAGGACCGTCGGCTCCCGGAGGGACTCGTCGAAGTTCGGGACGAAGGCGACCGTGTCCTTGTCGATGTCCGCGAGCATCTCGTGCGCGATCCTCGCGAGCCGGCACTCGGTGTACCGCATGGCCGCGGGCGGATCACCGTCGATCGAGCCGAAGTTCCCCTGGCCGTCGACCAGGGGATACCGCAGCGAGAACTCCTGGACCATGCGGACCAGCGCCTCGTACACGGGCGAGTCGCCGTGCGGGTGGTACTTGCCGAGCACCTCGCCCACCACGCGCGCGGCCTTCTTGTAGGCGCGGTTCCAGACGAGCCCCAGCTCGGACATCGCGTAGAGCACCCGGCGGTGCACGGGCTTGAGCCCATCGCGGATGTCCGGCAGCGCCCGCCCGACGATGACGGACATCGCGTAGTCCAGGTAGGACTTCCGCATCTCCTCTTCGATCGGCACCGGCACCTGTCGCTCGTTCGGCATCAGCCGCACCCCGCCTCAGCGCACCGACTCGACTCTCGGCTCGCACAGCCACCCAGATGGGCCCTTGTCATCGCCCTGCGCTAGATGTCCAGGTTGGCGACATCGAGGGCATGCGCCTCGATGAACAGGCGGCGCGGCTCGACGGCGTCGCCCATCAGCATCGTGAACATCTCGTCGGCGGCGACGGCGTCCTCCAGCGTCACCTTGAGCAGGGTCCGCGTCTCCGGGTTCATGGTCGTCTCCCAGAGCTGCTCCGGGTTCATCTCGCCGAGGCCCTTGTAGCGCTGGAAGGTCGCGCCCTCCTTGGAGAGCTCGAGCACCGCCTGCATCAGCCCGTCGAGGCTCTTCGTCGGCCGCTCCTTGCCGCCAGCCTCGACGATCGTGGCGGACCCCCTGGCGAGGGGCGCGATGCGCTCGTGGAGGTCGAGGAGCGTGACGTAGTCCGGCGACCGGAAGATCTCCGTGCTGAACCGGATCGGGTGCGGCCCCGCGAACGTGGCCGAGTGCCCCTCGCCGTTCTCGCCCGGCTGGATCTCCACGCTGTAGCCGTCGACCGCCGCCGCCGCCTCGCGGACCGCCGCGCCGATCTCGTCGTGGCCGACCCCGCGCTTCGTGCCCCGGAACCGGCGCAGCAGCAGCTCGTTCAGCACCGGCGCCGGCACGCCGCGCCGCGCGAACTTGGCGAAGAGCCCCCGGAACTCCGAGACCGTCCGCAGCAGGTCGAGGAGGGGCTGGCCCGTCAACGGCGGCTTCGTCCCCGGCACCTTCACGCTCGCGGTCTCGACCCACGCGGTGAGGAAGAAGTCCTCGAACTCGCGCTCGCTCATCAGGTACTTCTCGGCGCGCCCCTTCTTCACCTTGAAGAGCGGCGGCTGCGCGATGAAGAGGTTGCCCTGCTCGATCACTCGCACCATGTGGCGGAAGAAGAAGGTCAGGAGGAGCGTCCGGATGTGCGCGCCATCGACGTCGGCATCGGTCATGAGGATGACCTTGTGGTACCGGAGCTTCGCGATGTCGAACTCCTCCGGCCCGATCCCCGTGCCGAGCGCCGAGATCAGGAGGCGGATCTCCTGGTGCGAGAGGACCTTGTCGTAGCGCGCTTTCTCGGCATTGATGATCTTGCCCCGGAGCGGGAGGACGGCCTGGGTCTTCCGGTTCCGCCCCTGCTTGGCCGAGCCGCCGGCCGAATCGCCCTCCACCAGGAACAGCTCGCGGTACTGGGGCTCGCGCTCGGAGCAGTCGGCGAGCTTGGCCGCCAGGCCCTCGTCGTCGCGCCCCCCCTTGCGCGTCAGCTCCCGCGCCTTCCGCGCCGCCTCGCGCGCCTGCGCCGCCCGGACACACTTGTCCGCGATCTTCCGCGCCGTCGTCGGGT
>CAZWXA010000373.1:0-2129 GCA_964637755.1 uncultured bacterium
CACGCGGCGCCGGGCCCCGGGGACTGCGGCCGCGATCATCCCGCCCGCCGGGGCGCCCACGTGCCTCCAGCCGGGCCCGCCGTTCTTCGGCGTAGCGGCGGCGCTCCTCGGCGTTCGGCTTGATCTCGGCCAGGAACAGATCGTCGTCCGGCCACTCGACGGGGATCTTCTGGCCCAGGAATTTCTCGATCGGCTCGAGCATCAGGGCGGTGGCCTCGTCCACGAGGCTGATGGCCTTCCCGCCGGCACCGGCCCGCGCGGTACGGCCGATCCGGTGGACGTAATCCTCGGCGTCCAGGGGGAGGTCCCAGTTGACGACGTGCGAGACGGCCTCGATGTGAAGCCCGCGCGAGGCGACATCGGTCGCGACGAGCACCGGGAGCGCACCGGCCTTGAAGTCGTTGAGGGTGCGCAGCCGCCGCTTCTGGTCGAGGTCCCCGGTGAGCGCCCGGACCTGCCAGCCGTTCCGGCCCAGCCGATCCTCGAGCCGGCGCGCCTCTTCCCGCGTGTTCGAGAAGATCAGGATCCGGTCGCCGCCCTCCCGCCGCAGGAGGCCCAGGAGGAGGGAAAACTTCTCGTCGCGCCCGACGTGATAGAGCACCTGCTCGACCGTCTCGACCGTCTTCTGCGTGGGCGCGATCGTGATCTGGGTGGGGTTGTTCATGAACTCCCACGTCAGCTCGAGGACCCGGAAGGAGAGCGTGGCCGAGAAGAGGAACGACTGCCGCCGCTCCGCCGGCGGCAACCGCCGCAGGATGAACCGGAGGTCCGCGATGAACCCCATGTCGAACATCCGGTCGGCCTCGTCGATCACGAGCACCTCGACCCGCCGCGGCGACCAGACGTGCTGCTTCAGGTAATCGATCAGGCGCCCCGGCGTCCCGATCAGGACGTCGCACCCGCTCGCGAGCGCGTCACGCTGCCCCGCGTAGTCGATGCCGCCGTAGACCGAGAGGATGCGCAGGCCCGTGAACCGTCCGAGCAGGTGCGCATCCGCTTCGATCTGCACGACCAGTTCCCGGGTCGGCGCGACGATGAGCACCCGCGGCGCCGGGGAGGGCGGCACGCCGTGGCGCAGGATGCGGGTGAACGCGGCGATCAGGAACGCCGCGGTCTTGCCCGTGCCCGTCTGCGACTGGCCCGCGACGTCTTTGCCCTTGAGGGCGAGCGGCAGCGCCGCTTCCTGGATCGGCGTCACCGCGACGAAGCCTGCCTCGCGGATCCCGTGCAGGACCGGCTCGGGGAGATCCAGCGACCCGAAGTCCACTACTCGCTCACCCGGAACCGCCTGCCGCCCGCGCGGGCGCGGGTCTCGTCGACCGCTCGCTGGCGCGGCACCGACCCGGCCGCGCCGGTGTCTCCCCGGGCGGCAGCGAGGCGGCGCGCCCGCGACGCTGCGCCCGTCACGGCGAGCTCGGCTGCTCCGCGGGCTTCTCGGCCCGCGCCGGCCGCTTGCCGAAGATCCGCGCCGAGATGATGCCGAGCTCGTAGAGCAGGCAGAGCGGTCCGGCCATCAGAACCTGGTTGAAGATGTCGGGCGTCGGGGTGAGCACCGCCGCGATGATGAAGTTGATGAGGATCGCGTACTTGCGGTTCTTCGAGAGCATCCGGGGCGTCACGAAGCCCATGCGCGAGGCCAGCGTGATCACGACCGGCAGCTCGAAGACCACCCCGAAGGCGAGCGTGAATTTCAGGACGAAGTCCACGTACGCGCCAACCGAGATCATCGGCGTCAGGTCCGGACCCGGGAAGCCGACGAGGAAGCGCATGGCGAAGGGGATGACCACGAGCTGCGCGAACGTGGCGCCGGCCAGGAAGAAGAGCGACCCCACCATCACGAACGGCCCCGCGTAGCGCTTCTCGTGCCGGTACAGGCCGGGCGCGACGAAGGACCAGATCTGGTAGAGCACGACGGGCAGCGCGAGGATGAGCCCCGAGATGAGCGCCACCTTCATGTAGACCCAGAACGCCTCGGTCGGTGTCAGGAAGACGAGCTTCTGGCCCGGCACCGCGGTGTCGAACGGCCGGCGCACGAACTTCATGAGCCGGTCCGTGAAGGCGAGCGAGACGAAGAGGCCGACGAGGACGGCGACCAGCGACCAGAGGATCCGGGTGCGCAGCTCCCCGAG
>CAZWXA010000373.1:2229-4329 GCA_964637755.1 uncultured bacterium
ACCGGGATTGCGCAGCATTGCTTCACACCCTCTCGGTCGATGTCGGGGGGGGGGAACGCCGCTCCGCCCCGACGCCCCCCACCGGTCGTCGTGGACGTTCATTCCTGCGCGGCCGCTCGGCTCACCACTCGGCGATGAAGTGCCGGAGCACGCTGGCACCGTGACCGGGCGCGAAGCCGTCCCGGATGGCGCGGGTCACGTACCGCTTGGCGTCGCGGACGGCGTCGGCGAGCGTGAGCCCGCGGGCGAGGCCGGCCGCGATCGCGGCCGAGAGCGTGCACCCCGTTCCGTGGGTCGCGGGCGCTTCGACGCGCGGCGCGTCGAAGCGCGTGAACCGGCTCCCGTCCCACAGGATGTCGGTGGCGTCCGCCTTGAGGTGGCCGCCTTTGACCAGCACGTGACGCGCGCCGCGAGCCTGGATGATCCGGGCGGCCTCCTCCATCTCGCCGGGTGTCTCGACGGGGATGCCCGCGAGCACCGAGGCCTCGTGGAGGTTGGGCGTCACGACGAATGCCTGCGGCAGGATCTCCCTGACGAGCGCGTCCAGGGCGTCCGGCTCGAGGAGCGGCTCGCCAGAGCTCGCGAGCATGAGGGGATCGACGACGACCCGCCCGCTGCGGGACCGCCTCAAGCAGGACGCGACGGCCTCGATGATCGGCGCCGAGTAGAGCATGCCGATCTTCACCGCATCGGCCCCGAAATCGCCCAGCACCGCGTCGATCTGCCTCGCGACCAGCTCGGGCGGCAGCGCGTGCACGGCGTGGACACCGAGCGAGTTCTGCGCCGTCACGGCCGTGAGCGCGCTCGTCCCGAACACGCGGAACGCGGTGAAGGTCTTCAGGTCGGCCTGGATGCCCGCTCCGCCGCCGGAGTCGGACCCGGCGATCGTCAGGGCCGTCGGGACATTCATGGACAGTCGAGTATACACCGTCAGCCGCAGCCGACCCGGACCTCGAGTGCTAACCTAACTCCTTGCGGGAATGGATGCGCCGCCTGGGATGACCAGCGTGAACTCGCCCCGCGCTCGGCCGGCCTCGGCGAGACGCGCGAGGTGGGCCGATGCCGGTCCGGTCGTGATGTCCTCGAACTGCTTCGTCACCTCGCGCGCGACCACGAACTCGGCCTCTCCGAACACCTCGCGGATCGCCTCGAGCGTGGCCGCGATCCGGTGGGGGGACTCGTACAGCGCGACCGTCATGCCGGTGTCGCGGAGATCGGCCAGGCGCCGGAGCCGCCGCCCGCCCTTGATGGGCAGGAACCCCTCGAAGACGAAAGGCGTCGCGGGGACGCCGGCCACGGACAGGACCGCGGTCACCGCGGACGGTCCCGGCACGGGAACCACCGCGATGCCGGCGGTCCGCGCGTCGCGGACGAGCAGGAACCCAGGATCCGAGATCCCCGGCGTGCCCGCGTCGGTCACGAGGGCGATCGCCCTGCCGTCGCGCAGGAGGCCGATCAGGTACGGCCCCTTCCGCGCGCGGTTCTGCTCGAAGTAGCTCGTGGTCGGCGTCGCGATGCCGTGGTGCGCGAGGAGAATCCGCGTCCGGCGCGTGTCCTCGCACGCGATCAGGTCGGCCTCGCGCAGGACCCGGATCGCGCGGAGCGTGATGGCCTCGAGGTTCCCGATCGGCGTGGCCACGACGTAGAGGGGCATGTCCAGTCCGGATCAGCGCGAGGGAGCCGGCCGGCCGCCGGGGCAGGGCCGGATGCCCGGCGGCGAGAGAGTTACGCGCTCTGCTCCCGTGGCTCCGAGATGAGGATGGGCCGCTCGTGGTTCTGGATGACCTCGCGCGTGATCATGCACTCCTTCAGCCCCGGGATCGAGGGCAGCTCGTACATGATCTCGAGCATGACCTCCTCGAGGATCGCGCGGAGGCCCCGCGCGCCGGTCCCGCACTTGTGGGCCTTCCGCGCGATGGCGACCACGGCGTCATCCGTGAACTTCAGGCGCACCTGCTCGAGGTCGAAGTACTTCTGGTACTGCTTGATGATCGCGTTCTTCGGCTCCCTCAGGATGCGGACGAGGGCCGCCTCGTCCAGGTCGTGGAGCGTCGCCACCACGGGCAGCCTGCCGACGAACTCGGGGATGAGCCCGTAGCG
>CAZWXA010000374.1:0-4313 GCA_964637755.1 uncultured bacterium
GCTCGCCTCATGGGGCGCCCCGCCCGCCGCGCCACCCGTCCGGTCCCGGTTGCCGACGTTCATGAATACTCCGGGCTAGATGGTAGGCCAGCCAACCCCGCTTTGCAATTCCGGCCCGGACGCGCCCGCCCCGCCCTTCGCCGCCGGCGGGTGCCGCAGACGCGCCCCGCCGGGGGTCCGCCGCGCGCCGGACGCTCGTTCTTTGATCGCCGGCCCACTCCGCGCCGCCCCGAAAAACGCTCCAAGCCGAGCGGAGCCGGACAGGACATGTCGTCTCGGGCAGTGACGGCGCAGACAACAGCGGACAAGCAGCGGAAAGAAACGCTCTGACGATTTCACCCGCTCGGTGCAGGGATCGACACGGCTCGGGCGGTCGTCGTGCGGTGAGAGCGGAATCAGGGGCCGTGCCGGGGAGTTGACAGGAGTCCGACACCGTGAGAGTTTTTTTCAGTTGGCAGCAGGAGATCGGTGCCGAAGCCTGCACGACGAGGAGGGTTCATGAAGACAGGACGGCGTCACACGCCCGCGTGAGGTCCAGGGGGGACACCATCCGGACCGCGACCGCTCGGTCTCTCCCGCCATCCAGAGAGCCAGTTCCAGGCCGTGACATGCGGCGCCAGAGGTCCTTCTCCCAGAGGGTGTCGTAGATGTGGATCGTCCGCCTCGCGCTGCGCCGCCCCTACACGGTCGTCGTGCTCTGCGTCGTGATCGTCGTGATGGGGGCCCTCGCGTTCTCCGCCATGACGGTCGACATCTTTCCGGCGATCGACATTCCCGTCGTCATCGCCGTCTGGAACTATCCGGGCCTGTCGGCGGAGGAGATGGAACGCCGCGTCGTCATCATCAGCGAGCGTGGCTACTCGACGACCGTCAACGGCATCGAGCGGATCGAGTCCCAGTCCATCGAAGGGATCGGCCTGGTCAAGGTCTACTTCCAGCCGGACGTCACCATCGCCGGCGCGGTCGCCCAGATCAACGCGATCTCCAACACGATCCTCCGCATCGCGCCCCCGGGCATCCAGCCGCCCGTGATCGTCCAGTTCAACGCCGCGAACGTCCCCGTGGCCCAGGTGACGATGGGCGGGGAGGGGTGGTCGGAGCAGCAGCTCTGGGACTACGGGCTCAACTTCATGCGGCCGCGGCTCTTCACGATCCGCGGTCTGTCCGTGCCGGGTCCCTACGGCGGCAAGAGCGCCACCGTCGCCGTCGACATCGATCCCGAGAAGCTCGCCGGCTACGGCGCCTCCCCCATGGACGTGGTCAACGCGTTGCAGGTCTCCAACCTGATCATCCCGGGCGGCACCGCCAAGATGGGCAACACCGAGTACGGGGTGCGGCTGAACAGCAGCCCCGAGACGACGGCCGAGTTCAACGACATCCCGATCAAGGTCGTCAACGGCGCCCCGGTCAGGATGCGCGACGTGGCCTACGTGCACTTCGGCTTCGCGCCCCAGACCAATATCGTGAGGGTCAACGGCCAGCGGTCGACTTTCCTGGTGATGCTCAAGCATCCGGCCGCCTCGACGATCAAGGTCGTGCAGGCCGTCCGCGAGAAGCTGCCCGGCATCCAGGGGACGGCGCCGCCGGGCCTGCAGCTCAAGGTCGCGGCCGACCAGTCGGTGTTCGTGCGCGACGCCGTCGTCAACGTGGCCCGCGAAGCGGTCATCGCCACCGTGCTCGTCTCCCTGATGATCCTCGTCTTCCTCGGGAGCTGGCGGAGCACCCTGGTGGTGGCCGTGTCCATCCCCCTCTCCATCCTGGTCGGGGTGGGCGGTCTCTTCCTGATGAACCAGTCGATCAACATCATGACGCTCGGCGGGTTCGCGCTGGCGATCGGCATGCTGGTCGACGACGCGACGGTCGAGGTCGAGAACATCCACCGCAACCGCGCCATGGGCAAGCCGCTGACGCTGGCGGTGCTCGACAGCGCCTCCCAGATCGCCGTGCCCGCCATCGTGTCGACCCTGTCGATCTGCATCGTGTTCTTCCCGGTGGTCCTCCTGACGGGGGCCGCGAAGTATCTCTTCACGCCGCTCGCCCTGTCCGTCGTCATCTCCATGCTGGCCTCGTACTTCCTCTCCCGGACCCTCGTGCCGATGATGTCGCGCGCGATCCTCGGAGGCGAGTCGCACGTCGATCCCGCGCACCGGGGGCCCCTCGGTCCCCTCCAGCGGTTCAACCGGGCCCGCGACCGGGCGCTGGAGAGCGTGCGGGACGTGTACTTCTGGATGCTCCGGCGGGTGATGGCGCAACGGGTCTTCGTCCTGTTCTGCGTGGCCGCGGTCATGGGCCTGTCGCTTCCGCTCGCGCGCTGGGTCGGCGAGGACTTCTTCCCGACGGTGGACGCCGGCCTGATCAAGCTCCACGTCCGCGCGCCGGCCGGCACGCGGCTCGAGGAGACCGAGCGGGTGGTCGCGGCCGTCGAGGACACGATCCGCTCGGTGATCCCCGCGCACGACCTGGACACGATCAGCTCCAACCTGGGCCTGCCCATCTTCTTCAACCTGGCCTTCGTCCAGTCCGACAACATCGGCGCCCAGGACGCGGATCTGCTCATCGCGCTCCACCAGGAGCACGCGCCGACGGTCAACTACATCCGCGAACTGCGGCGAGTGCTGCCGGTCGCGCATCCGGGGAACACGTTCTACTTCCAGGCGGCGGACATCATCAGCCAGGTGCTGAACTTCGGCCTGGCCGCGCCGATCGACGTCCAGGTGGAGGGCAACAACTTCGGCCTGACGTACCCGCTGGCCCAGAAGCTCGAGGCGATGATCCGGAGCGTGCCGGGCGCGGCCGACGTCCACATCGCCCAGGTGATGGACTACCCCACGCTGCGCGTCGAGGTGGACCGGCTGAAGGCCGCGCAGGCCGGCATGAGCCAGAGGGACGTCGCGGCCGGGATGCTCACCTCGCTCAGCTCGAGCGGGCTCCTGGCGCCCAACTACTGGCTCAACCCGAAGAACGGCGTGAACTACAGCGTCTCGGTGCAGACGCCGCAGCGCATGATCCACGACCTGGACGGCCTGATGCGGAGCCCGGTGGCCCCGACCGCCGCGGTGTCCATCCGCACCGGGCTGCCCACTCGCTCCAGCGTCGGTACTCGCGGCCCCGTCGCCATCACGGCCGCGACCGCGGCGCGCCTCGGGGACGTCGCCGAGGTGCGGCGGACGATCAAGCCCGCCGTGATCAACCACTACACGGTGCAGCGCGTGATCGATGTCGTCGCGAACGTGGACGGCCGGGACCTCGGCGGTGTCGCCGCCGACATCGAGCAGAAGGCCAGGTCGCTCTCCCTCCCCACGGGCGTCAACATCCGGATCCGCGGGCAGGCCGAGGCGATGCAGTCGTCGTTCCGGGGCATGGGTTTCGGCCTGCTGCTGGCGATCGTCCTCGTCTACCTGCTCATGGTCGTGAACTACCAGTCGTGGCTCGATCCGTTCATCATCATGATGGCGGTACCCGGTGCCCTGACCGGTATCCTGTGGATGCTGGCGCTGACGGGCTCCACTCTCAACGTCTCGTCGCTCATGGGCTCGATCATGGCCGTGGGCGTGGGGGTCGCCAACAGCATCCTGATCGTCAACTTCGCCAACGACATGCGCCGCGAGGGGTTGAGCGCCTTCGAGGCCGCCCTCGAGGCGGGGAAGGTCCGGTTCCGTCCCGTCATCATGACGGCGCTCGCGATGATCATCGGCATGACCCCGATGGCGCTGGCGCTCGGCGAGGGCGGCGAACAGAACGCGCCTCTCGGGCGCGCGGTCATCGGAGGACTGGTGGCGGCCACGATCACCACGCTCTTCGTGGTGCCGATCATCTACTCCTTCCTGCGGCGGAGGCCGCCGGTCTCGCACGAACTGGACGCCCGCTTCGAGCGCGAGCTGGCCGCCGGGCGGCTCGAGCCCGATACGCTCTAGCCCGAAGCTCCCGGGGGGAGCTCCAGCCTGGCCGGCCGCCGAGAAAGCCCCAGCGGCAAGCCGGCTGCACTTCGTAGCCGAGGCGCAGCCGAGGCGACGCCCGAGTAGATTGAGACGACCGGGAGGTACTCTAGACTAGCCGGGCGCCGGGACGGGTCCAGATGCAAGGCGGCGAGGAAGCGACGACCGAGGCGTATTCCTATACGCCGCAGGGAGGAGCGACCGAGCCAACGCCGCAGATGGGCCTTTCTCGGCCGCCGGCTACAAGAGGGGAGATGGGTACGGGATGAGCGACAGAGAACATGAATCGGGGCAGCCGGCGGCTGGCTCGGCGTCGAGGCGGGACAGGCGCGTCAGACCCGGCGTCCTCTTCTACCTCTTCTGGGTGCTCCTGATCGC
>CAZWXA010000375.1:0-4310 GCA_964637755.1 uncultured bacterium
CATGAAGGTCCTCGTGCGGAACATCGGTCAGATCGTCAGCGGCGACATCGCCCGGCCGCTGATCGACGGTGACTCGCTCCTGATCACCGACGGCCGCATCAGCGCCGTCGGGCGGGGGATCGACGAGGACGCGGACACCGTCGTCGACGCGCGGGGCACGACCGTCATGCCGGGGCTGATCGACTCCCACGTCCACCCCGTCTTCGGCGACTTCACCCCGCGCCAGCGCACGGTCGACTTCATCGACTCGGCGATGAACGGCGGCGTCACCACCGCGATCTCGGCCGGCGAGGTGCACCTCCCGGGCCGCCCCCGGGACATCGTCGGGCTGAAGGCCCTCGCCATCGTGGCCGCGAAGTCGTACGCGAACTTCCGGCCCGGCGGCGTGAAGGTGCACGCCGGCGCGCCGATTCTCGAGCTGGGCCTGACCGAGGCGGACTTCGCGGAGATGGCGCGGGCGGGGGTCACGCTCGTCGGCGAGATCGGGCTCGGCTCGGTCCGGACGGGCAAGGATGCGGCGCCGATGGTCCGCTGGGCGAAGCAGCACGGCATGACCGTGACCATTCACACGGGCGGGCCGTCGATCGCGGGCTCGGGCACGATCAGCGCGGAGGTCGTGCTCGAGGCGAACCCCCACGTGGTCGGCCACATCAACGGGGGCACCACCTCCATGACTGCCGCCGAGATCGAGCGGCTCGTCGCGACCGATATGGCCCTCGAGATCGTCCACTGCGGCAACATGAAGATGGCGCTCCACACGCTCCGCACGGCCGTGGACGCGCGCGCGACCGCGCGGCTGATTCTCGGCAACGACGCGCCGTCGGGGACGGGCGTGATCCCGCTCGGCATCCTGCGGACGCTCTCGCTCCTCACCGGTCTCGGCGGCATGGATCCGGCCGAGGCGATCGCCTGCGCCACCGGGAACACCGCTCGCGTCTACAAGCTGAACGCCGGCGTGATCGCGCCCGGACGGGAGGCGGACCTGGTCATCTGCGATGCGCCCATCGGGTCCGTGGGCGCCGACGCGCTGTCGGCGCTGTCGGCGGGCGATCTGCCTGGCATCTCGATGGTGCTGATCGACGGGAAGATCACGATTGGTCGAAGCCGCAACACGCCACCAGCCGGGCGCGCGGCCGAGGTCGTCAAGGGCTCGGGTCCGGCCGGCGCCGGACACTGACCGGTTCCGCATCTGGGGCGACCGCTCCCCAGCCGGGCCAGGCGCGCCCCATCACGCCGGCCGTGGCCTCGGCCCCTGGCACGGTTTCCACTCCCGAAAAATCGCGCGCTTCGGATCCTGGACCCCGTGATCGAACCACTGGCAGCGCTCTTGCTCCAGTGCCCGCGAAATCCGGCGGGGCCGAACCGAGGTTTCGGACGATCACGGCATCGCGAGCGGCCCGCATCGGGGCAGTGGCAGCCGGTGATCCCGATCGGTTCCTGACACCGAGGGCCGCGACCGCCGGATGTCGGAGGGCGGAGGGACACGAGACGCCCGAAAGGAGAGCCGACCATGGACGAGAACGACCACCCGAAGGGCGCGCTCCTCTTCACGCTGATCTACCTGCTGATGCTGGCTGCCCTCTGGGTCAACGTCTACCTGAGGCTCTGGGGTGTATGAGGGGGGTGTGAGGCGATGAAACAGGGCACGACGGTCCATCTGTACGAGCTGGCCTGGATCCTCCCCAGCTTCGCGATCCCGGTGGGCATGCTGGCCGCCCTCGTCGTCACCGCGTTCGGCTCCGGGATCCATCTGCCGAGCAACGAGGGGCGGGTCGATCCCACGAGGGTGACGGAGACGGCGCCGTTCGACAAGCTCGGCGTGACCCGGATCGCTCCCGGCCAGTACGAGGTCAGAATGCTGGCTCAGGTCTGGTCCTTCACCCCGGCCGAGATCCGGGTCCCCGCGGGCTCGACCGTCCACTTCTGGGCGACGAGCAAGGACGTCGTGCACGGGCTCTTCATTCCGCACGCCAACGTCAACGTGATGCTCCTGCCGGGTCAGGTGGCGCACGTCGAGGCCCGCTTCGACAGGCCGGGCGAGTACCCCATCATCTGTCACGAGTACTGTGGCATCGCCCATCACACGATGGCCGGCCGCGTGATCGTGGAGCCGCGCTCGTGAGCCCCGCGGCCGCCGGTGTCGAGCGTGCCGTTTCGCGGCCGTACCGGACCGAGGAGCGCCTGGCGAGCGCGTTCATCGGCGTGGCGCTCGTCGCCCTCTTCGGTGGGATGGTGACGGGTCTCCTGCAGGCGCTCGAGCCCGCCGGCATCAACCTCTACCCGTGGGTCGCGCCCCTGATCAAGTCCTATTATCACGGGCTCACCCTCCACGGCGTCCTCAACGTGCTGGTGTGGACGACGTTCTTCATCGCGGGCTTCCTGCCCTTCATCGCGACGCGGGCGCTCGGCACCCCGCTGGCGAGCCGCGGGCTCGGCTGGGCGACCTTCTGGCTGATGACGGGTGGCCTCGTGCTGGCGGCGATCCCGCTCCTCGGCAACGCCGCCACGGTCATGTTCACCTTCTACCCGCCGCTCCAGGCCCACTGGGCGTTCTACGTCGGGCTCACGCTCGTCGTGGTCGGCACGTGGCTCCTGACGGCGAACCTCGCGTTCACGTGGCGCGCCTGGCGCGCGCGGAACCGGGAGGCGCGGACGCCCCTCCCGGCGTTCATGTCGCTGGCGACCATGGCCATGTGGACGATCGCGTCGCTCGGCCTCGCCGCCGAGATGCTGTTCCTGCTGATCCCGTGGTCGCTCGGCCTCGTCGGAGGCACGGACGCGCTGCTCGCGCGGGTCCTGTTCTGGTTCACCGGCCACCCGATCGTCTACTTCTGGCTGCTCCCCGCGTACATCTCCTGGTACACGCTGGCGCCCCGCCAGGCCGGAGGCAAGCTCTTCAGCGACCCGCTGGCGCGCACCTCGTTCATCCTCTTCCTGCTCCTCTCGACCCCGCTCGGCTTCCACCACCAGTACACGGACCCGGGCATCCACCGCGGCTGGAAGCTCGTCCACGCCTTCCTCACGTTCGCGGTGTTCTTCCCGAGCCTGCTGACGTTCTTCAACGTCGTGGCGTCGCTCGAGAGCGGGGCCCGGGCGCGGGGCGGCAAGGGCTGGGTCGCCTGGTTCGGGAAGCTCCCGTGGGGGGATCCGTCGCTCGCCGCCCAGGTGCTGGCGATGCTGCTCTTCACCTTTGGCGGCGTCGGCGGACTCATCAACGCCTCCTACAACCTGAACCTGGTCGTGCACAACACGTCCTGGATCCCCGGGCACCTGCACCTGACCGTGGGCACGGCGGTGACCCTCACCTTCATCGGGATCACCTACTGGCTCGTGCCGTACCTGTGTGGGCGCGGGCTCTGGAGCCGCCGGCTCGCGCTCGGCCAGGTCTGGCTCTGGTTCGTCGGCATGGCGATCTTCTCCCACGAGATGCACGTGCTCGGCCTCATGGGCGCGCCGCGGCGGACGATGCTCGGCGCCGCGACCTACCTGCAGCCGGAGTGGAAGACGGTGTTCCCGCTGATCGCGCTCGGCGGGGCCATCCTGTTCCTCAGCTCGCTCCTCTACTTCCTCAACATCGTCATGACGCTCGTGGCGTCGCGCCGGCCGGCCCCCGCCGTCCCCGAGTTCGCCGAGGCGCTCTCGGGCCCGGACCACGCCCCGGCCGTGCTCGACCGCTGGCGCCCGTGGCTCGCGCTGGCCTTTGTCCTGATCGCCATCGCCTACGGGCCGACCCTGCTGAGGCTCGCGACCTCCACGCCCCTGATCACGCCCGGCCTGCGCGTCTGGTGACGGCCTGGCCGGCGAGGGCGACGACTCCGCGCGCGTCGCCCGGCATGCCCTGACGAGCGCGGCAGGGGGACCATCCGGCGGGGCCGAGCCCGCCCGGGTGCGCCACCTCGTGGCCGCCGTTCCCCGCCTCGCGCGGAATCGAGAGTTCCGGACCAGAACATGATCCGGGGGAGTCTCGCGCGGGTGGGTGCCGCGGCGGCGGGAGCAAGCCACCGATCCCGCGTCACCTGCGCATCTCGGGTCACCCGTGGGTCCGAGGGTGATCCCCCGGGGGAGCGATTCCCGATCTGGCCGAACGGCTCGGGGCGCGAACGAACGGCCCTGCTCGGCTCTCGCCCCGACAGAATCGCCCATTCCGTGTCCCGGCGCGCATTACACTTTCCGGGGCGAGCTGCGATGCGCCTGTCCCGGCTCGCCGGGAGCGCTCGCGTCGCGCCGACAGGAGGGAAGGCTGGATGAAGGTGAAGCCGTTCCGGGGCTACCGCTACGCCGCCGCGCAGGTGGGCGACCTGTCGTCCGTG
>CAZWXA010000376.1:0-4309 GCA_964637755.1 uncultured bacterium
ATCCGCTCCGCCGCCGGGTTCCAGCTCGCCACGCGGTCCGACGGGTCGATCGAGACGATCGCGTCGGGCGCGGACGAGATGAGCAGCTCGAGCCGCTTCTTCGTGGCCGCGATCTCACCGTAGAGCTGTGAATTCCGGAGCGCGATCGCGAGGTACTCGGAGAGCATGTCGAGGAGCTCCCGCTCCCGCGGGTCGATCGCGCGCCCGCTCTTGCGATTGTCGGCGACGAGATAGCCGAGCGGCCCCTCGGCGTCCCGGATCGGGCAGACGATCTCCCCCTCGGGCTCGGCGGGGCCCGGCACGATGGCCACCGTGTCGTAGCCGAGCGCCGTCCGGAGCTGCTCGGACACCGCGGCGGCGACGTCCGCGGGATCGAGCCGCCCCAGGATCCCCCGGGAGATCTCCCGCAGGATCGAGAGCTGGGTGACCCGCAACGACTCCTCCACCGCCTCGCGCCGGGCCGCCTCCTCCAGTTCCCGCGTCTTCGCCGCCAGGCTCCGCATCTCGCTGACCAGGGTCGCTACCTGGCTGCGGGCGCCGAGCTCCGAGCGCCGCTGGGCGAGGGCCCGCCGCACCGTCTCCTCCACGTCCTTCCGCGAGAACGGCTTGACGAGGTACTCGAAGGCGCCGCTCGTCAGCGCCTGCTTGACGGTCTCGAGCGACGCGTAGGCGGTGATCATGATCACGGGCACGGAGGGATCGAGGGCCTTGATCCGGCGCAGGACTTCGATCCCGTCCATCTGCGGCATCTTGATATCCATGATCACGAGGTCGGGGCGGACGCGCGGCAGGTCGCGGAGCGCGGCCGGCCCGCTGTCCGCCGTCGCCACCTCGAAGGACGTCTTGAGCAGCATGCGGAGCGACTCGCGCGGGCCGATCTCGTCGTCGACCACGAGGATCCGCGCCAGGGGGGCGGCCAGGACCGCGTTCATTCGCGCGCGACCGGCAGGGAGATCAGGAGCGCCAGCTCGTGGCGGGCCTGCCGCACCTGGAGCCGCCCGCCCTGGGACTCGACGATCCGCTGGCTCACGGCCGGGCCGACCTCGATCAGGCTCTGCTGCACCATGCGCATGGGATCGAAGAGCTGCCCGAGCTCGTCCGGACTCACCCGCGCCGTGCGCGAGGAGACCAGGACGCTCACGTCATCCCCGTCGCGGTCGACCGAGATGGAGAGCCGCGCCAAGTCGCCCGGCGTCTTGTGCACCAGGTACCGGAGGAGGTAGGACATGGCCTTCCCGAGCTGGACCCGGTCCGCCTTGACCCGCGGCGGCCGCGGCCCCTCGTGGACGCTGATGCGTACCTCCTTGCCGGAGGTTTCGTCCGACAGCTCGAGCAGCGTCGAGCCCGGCGTGTCGGAGGCAGCCGGACGGGCGCCGAACCCGGCGAGCATCTCCTCCACCGCGGCGGTCACGTCAACGGCCTCGAAGGTGAGGTGCCCCTCGTCGACGAGCGCCGTCAGCTTCTCGAAGACCTGCATCACCCGGCCGACGTCCCGGCGAACCACCGTCGAGAAATGGCGCCGGAACTCCGGGTCGTCGTAGCGTTCCTCGAGCAGCTCCATCAGCATGTTGATCGAGACGAGAGGGTTCTTGATCTCGTCGGCGATCTGGGCGACCACGCGGGTGAAGAGCTGGAACTGGTCCGCCTGCCGCTTCTCCGCCGCGAGCGCCTTCTGCGCGGAGAGGTCCTCGAACACCAGCACGGCCCCCAGGGGCTCGGACTCGCCGCCCATGATGGGATAGGTCGAGACCTCCAGGGGGAGGCTCCTGAGCGCCAGCTGGACCTCCAGGCGGTGGACGGTGCGCCCCTTGGAGAGCGTCTCGAAGAGCAGATCTCCGAGCGGAGAGGGGAGCGTCCGGAGGTCGTGGCCGGCGACGTTCCGCGCCGCGAGCTGGAGGATCTCCAGCGCACGCCGGTTGACGGTGCCGACCCGCTCGTCGCGACCGAGTGTGATGACGCCGCTCCCCATGTGGGCGAGGATCTGTTCGTTGTATTCCTTCTCCTGCTGGAGCTGATGGTGGAGCCGGATGTCCCGGATCGCGGTGCCGAACTGGGTGGCGAGGGTGAAGAGGATCTCCGCCTCTCGCCGCCCGTAGGCCCCACCGACGATCCGCTCGCCCAGCGTGAGGATCGCCACCAGCTCGCCCCGCGCGATGAGCGGGATGGCGAGCACCGCCTGCAAGAGACCCAGCTCCCGCGCAAGCCCCCGTGTCCGCGGGTCCGCCCCGCGCTCCCGGGCCTCGTCCAGGCGCAGGAGGCGCCCCTGGCTGGCGAGCCATTCCGGGAGCCCCGCGTCGGCGGAGAGCCTGATCGATTCGATCAGGCGTGGCGCCACCCCCCGGTGGGCGCGGATCCTGAACCCGTCCGTCTCCGGATCGGCCACCAGCAGCGCGCTCCGGCTCGGCCGGACCATCTCGCCCACCGCGTCCAGGAACAGATCGAGCATCCGGGGCAGGTCGAACCCCGCCGCGAGTGCCTTGGCGAACTGCTTGAGCGCCTGCTCGAGGGCCGCCGCCGGCATCTCGAGCCCGCCAGCGCGCTCGGCGTCCACAGGCGACGGCGGGATCTGGGACCGGAGCGCCGCCACCTCGTGCAGGAGGCGGTACCGCTCCTCGGCGTGGCGCAGCACGGTCACGAGGTCCCCGTGGGTGAAGGGGTGCGCCAGCCCGTAGTCGGCATGCTCGGCGACCGAAGGGTCGTCACCGATCCCCACGATGACCGCGGCCGGCGACAGCTCGCGGGCGCGGGCGGCGAACCCGCCCATGTCCCGCCCCGGGCCGGCCGCGTCCTTGATGATGAGGTCCACCTCGGCCAGGCGCAAGGTCTTAACGGCCTCCTCGTCGCTCTCGGCCAGGAACACCGAGCGCTCGCCGAGGGGACGGAGAAGCCGGGCGCGCAGCGCGTCGTCCGCCGTCACCACGAGGACGGTCTTCATGCACTCAAGGATGTCGGCGCCACAGGCTCGGGGGGCCTTTGACGGTCGCGCCAGACCGGGCCTCCCGCCCAGTTCACTTCCGTCACAGGTTGCCGGGTGACGGTGTCATAGTCTCCGCGGGGAATTTTATGGTAAAGATCGCTCCGGACCCCTCTGATTTGTTCGTGGCGTGGATCCGGCCCCGGTGGGCATTTACGATGCTGGCGGAGATGGCCAGGCCTAGGCCGGAGCCGTGTTGCTTCGTGGTGACGAAGGGATCAAAAATCGTCGCGAGCATCTCCTCGGGTATCCCGGTTCCCGTGTCTTCGACCTCTACAGTCGCGCCACCCTCAGCACCGCCAACCCGCACCGCCAGCCTGCCGCCCGGTTCCATCGCCTCGATGGCGTTGATGAACAAGTTCAGGAAGAGCTGTTCGAGGGCTGCGTGGTCGCCGGGGATCACCCGCGACTCGGATCCCGGCGTCCACAACACGGTGATTCCCCTGTCTTCGAGTCGCGGCTGAAGCAACTCGAGGGCTTCGGTGATGGGTTCCCGCAAATCGAGGGAGTGATGGGGACGCTCGGAGGGTTTTGCGAGGGCACTCAGACGATCCACGAGGCGCTCCATACGGCCGATCTCGCGCCCGACGATTCGACCGAAGCTGTCCCGAAACTGCTCGTCTTGGAACTTGCGCGGAAGAAGCTGGGTGAAAGTCTTGATCGCCACGAGCGGATTCTTGATCTCGTGGGCTATGCCCGCGGCGAGCGCCTCGAAGTAAGCAAGTCGCTCTGCCCGGCGCCGCTCGGTCTCTAGCTGCTTGAGGGGTGTCAAGTCGCTGAAGACAGCAACCGCCCCGAGCGAACCACCGCCTGGTTCTCTGAGAACCGAGGTAACACAAATGACCGGCACTGGTAACCCATCTGCCCTCACGAGCTCGACTTCGGCGAGAACGCGCTGCTGATTGTCCGTAGCCGTCGCGTGCAGGGCTTCAGCGAGCACAGCCGGCAATTCGCCGAACGACCTACCCTGCGCCGTGTCGGCCTGTAGCCCGGTCAACCGCTCCGCGGCACGGTTGAACAGCGTGATGAGCCCGCTTTGATTGACGACTACGACACCACTCTCGATGGTGCTCACTATGTTCTGAAGGTACTCGCCGATCAAGACCACTTGTTCGTAAAGGTTTGCATTCTTAATGGCGATTCCCGCTTGATTGGCCAAGGTCGTCAGCAAATCGATGTCTTCGGTGGAGTAAGAATCTCCTGATAATTTGTCCCCAATAAACACGACTCCAAGCAGTCCATTGTCGCTAGTTAGTGGAATTCCCAGACCTGCTCCTAACACCTTCATTTGTGTAGCATAGGTGTCAGCGCTCCCCTTGTCTATCGACGACGCGG
>CAZWXA010000377.1:0-4300 GCA_964637755.1 uncultured bacterium
CCCTGCGGCGTACAGGAGTACGCCTCGGTCGTCGCTCGCTCGCCGCCTTGCATCTGGGCCTATTTGATCGGCCTGGCGCCCGGGGCTGCTGGGTCAGGGCGCTACTGCTGCCTGAGGAGTGCCAGCGCGGCCTGCGGGTGGGCGTTGGCCTGTGCCAGGATCGCCAGGCCGGCCTGCTGCAGGATCTGCGCCTTGGTGAGCGCCGCCGCCTCCGACGCGAAGTCCGCGTCGAGGATCCGGCTCTTGGCGTCCGACACCTTCTCGGACTGGATTCCGAGGGTGGCGACACGCGACGCCAGCCTGTTCTGCGTGGCGCCGAGATCGCCCCGTGCCGAGGAGATCACGTCCAGGATCTGGTCGGCCACGAAGAGGGCCGTGTTCGCCCCCGACACGGTGGAGATGTTCAGCGTGTTGAGGGTCGCCGAGGAGGCGGTGGTGGTGCCGCCGCCGGTCAGGAGCTGGGCGGCGGTGGCGTAGGTGGCCGTGAGCGTCCCGCCGGCCTGAAGGGAGACGCTGCCCCGTGCCACGACCGCCTCGGTCGCCACGGCGGTGGTGAAGCCGACCGCCTCACCGCCCGCGGTGTTGGCGCCCGTCCCGGTCGCCGAGACGGAGATGTTGCGGCCGTCCGCTGCGGTGAGCGTGTAGCCGGCGGTGCCGCTGGTCGCGGCCCTGACGCCGGAGACCTGGGAGTTCACCGCGTCGATGAACTGCTGGCGCCGAGCCGAGACCGACGCACCGTTCAGGTTCACGACGACCGACTGCCCGTTGATCGTGACCTTGTTGACGGTCCCGTCGAGGTTGATGGCGTTGGCGAACTGCGCCGCGTCCGTCGTCGTGAAGACCGCCGAGCCGACCGTCGCGACCACGCCGGTGCTCGAGCTGGCCTCGTTCACCGCCTTCGCCGTCGCGATCGCGCTGGCGCTGCCCTGGATGTACGAGGCCGTGTCGTCGGCGGCCGTCGTCTGGCGGATGAAAGAGACTCCCCTGGGACCGGTGATCTGGAGCGCCGTCGACGAGCTGACGCCGAGGTAGGTGTTGGCGTCGACGACGCCGACGTTGGAGGCGTCAGCGTGGTAGGTGTCGCTCTGCGTCGCCACCAGTCCTGACAGCGAGGTCGCCCGGAAGCTGGCGACCGTCTGGGTCACGGTCTGCCCGGTCTCGATGCCGACCTGGAAGGTGCCGCTGAAGGAGCCGTCCAGGAGGGAGGTGGTGCCGAACTTCGTCTGGGTCGCGATCGCCGTTACCTCGCTGATGAGCGACTGCACCTCGGCGTTGAGGCTCGAGCGATCGCTCGACGAGTTGGTGCCGTTGGCCGACTGGACGCCGAGCTCCTTGAGGCGGGTGACGATGTTCGTGATCTCGCCGAGCGCGCCCTCTGCCGTCTGCAGGAGCGCCGCGCCGTCGTTGGCGTTCCGGATGGCCTGGTTCAGGCCGCGGATCTGGGAACCCAGCCGGGTGGCGATGGCCAGGCCGGCGGCGTCGTCGGACGCGTTGTTGATCCGCAGACCCGAGGACAGGCGCTCGAGGGACTTGTTGAACAGGAGGCCCGTCCTCTCGAGGTTTCTCTCGGCGTTCAACGCCTGGATGTTGCTGTTGACCACAAGCGCCATGGTTCGTGTCCTCCGTGTTGTTTTGATGTCGACCCGGGCTCAGAGCCGCCCGCCGTGTCCGCCTGCCGCCGGCGTTTCGCCGGATGCCAGCACTGCCCTCCCTTCCCTCCGGCGGGTGGAAGTTGCCGCCAGCACCTTCATCGTCCCGCCGGGGGGGGAACTTGAGGGACTGCGCCTCGGCTCGAACTGCGGCCGTTTTGCATCTGGCCCTGTCCGAGCGACCCGCTGAGTTTTCTGAGGGGCCGGCTGGTCCCCGTGCTCTCGGGCGGCTCCGGGCTCAAGGAGCGGGGCGGCGGTGACGATGTTCTACGCCATGACGGTTCAGGCGACGGGACCGGCGCAGGGGCAGCGCGTCCAGAGCCTCATCCAGGGTCAGGAGCACTACCGGTCGCTCGTCGAGAGCGTCAAGCAGATCATCTTCCAGACCGACGCCCGCGGTGTCTGGACGTTCCTCAACCCGGCCTGGACCCAGATCACCGGCTTCTCGCTCCAGGAGAGCATCGGCACGAGCTTCCTGACCTACTTCCATCCGGACGACCGCGCGGAGCTGGCCAGGTCGTTCATGATGAACACGAGCGACTATTCGGGGTTCACGGTCCGCTGCCTGACCCGGATCGGGAGCGTCCGGTGGGTCGAGGTGTTCGTCAGGCTGCTGCTCTCACCGGAAGGGCGCGTCACCGGCAGCGCCGGAACCATGACCGACATCACCGAACGCACCCGGGCGGAGGAGGAGCTGGCGGCGGCGCAGACCCGCCTGCGACACCTGCTGCTCTCGAGCCCGGCCGTCCTCTACAGCCGCGTCGTCTCCGGCGACTCCGCCTTCACGTTCGTGAGCGAGAACGTCACCACCCAGCTCGGCTACGAGGTCCAGGAGCTGCTCGACGAGGGGAGGTTCTGGGCGGACCGGATCCACCCGGACGACGCCCCGCGCGTCCTCGACGAGCTGCCCCGGCTGAACGACGAGGGCCAGCAGAGCCACGAGTACCGGCTCCGGCACAAGGACGGCAGCTACCGGTGGATCCTCGACGAGCGGAAGCTCGCGCGCGACGCGGCGGGCAACCCGACGGAGATCGTCGGGTCCTGGGTCGACATCGAGGGGCGGAAGCGGGCGGAGGAGGTGCGGGGCCATCTCGAGGACCAGCTGCGCCAGGCGCAGAAGATGGAGGCGGTCGGCCGCCTCGCCGGCGGCGTGGCGCACGACTTCAACAATCTCTTGACGGTCATCACCGGGCATTGCGAGCTCCTGCTCCGGCGCCTCGGCGAGGACGGCCCCGGCGCTCGGGACGCCAACCTGGTGCTGGAGGCGGCGCGGCGGGCGGGGTCGCTGACCCGGCAGCTCCTGGTGTTCAGCCGCAAGCAGGTGCTGGCGCCGACGGTGCTCGACCTCAACGAGATCGTGGCCGAGGTCGAGAAGATCCTGCACCGCCTGATCGGCGAGGACGTCGATCTGCGCACGGTCCTCGATCCGTCCCTCGGGCTCGTCAAGGCGGACCAGGGGCAGATCGAGCAGGTCATCATGAACCTCGCGGTCAACGCGCGCGACGCCATGCCCCGTGGCGGCCGGCTGACGATCGAGACCGCCAACGTCACGCTCGACGGCCATTACGTCCGCGTTCACGCCGGCGCCCGTGCCGGGGCGTACGTGATGCTGGCGATGAGCGACACCGGGTGCGGCATGGACGCGGAGACGCAGTCACATCTCTTCGAGCCGTTCTTCACGACGAAGGACCCGGCCAAGGGGACGGGACTCGGGCTCTCGACCGCGTACGGCATCGTGAAGCAGAGCAGCGGCGACATCCTGGTCTACACGGAGCCCGGCCGGGGCTCGACCTTCAAGATCTATCTGCCCCGGGTCGACGCGGCCGCCCAGGCTGTCAGGCCGCCCGATCCTGTCGGCGGCCCCCCGCGGGGCTCCGAGACGGTGCTCCTCGTGGAGGACGCGGAGGGAATCCGGAAGCTCGCGCACGAGATCCTCCGCCTCAGCGGATACAGCGTGCTGGAGGCCACGACGTGCGAGGACGCACTCGCGATCGGCCGGCAGCATCCGGGGCCGATCCACCTGCTGATCACCGACGTCGTGATGCCCCAGATGGACGGCCGGCAGCTCGCCCGGCAGCTCGCGCCCCTGCGCCCCGAGATGCCGGTCCTCTACATCTCGGGGTACACCGACGACGCCATCGTCCACCACGGCGTCCTCGACCTCGGCCAGGCGTTCCTCCAGAAGCCGTTCACCGTGGATGCGCTCACGCGCAAGGTGCGAGACGTGCTGGACTCGGTGCCGCGGGCTGCTCCCGACGGAGACGCGCCCGACGCGCCCACCGCCACCGGCCGGCGGTAGGGCGGCAGGGCCTGCCCTTCCGGGCGGTGGCTTCCGATCCCCGCGCCACTCGCGTGCGGGAGGCCGATCCCGAAGGCCAGGGAAGTCCGGGGACGGAGCGCGCGGGCGGTCGGGATCGGCCAGAGCGGCGGACGGAGCGGGCGGCGGGGATCGGCGAGAGAGGCGGACGGCGGGACCGCCCGGGCTCGGGGAAGCGGGGCGGTCCGGCCGCGACGTCGCGGGAGCGGCTACTGGCCGACGATCTGGCCCTTCATGCCGCCGAGCGCCCCGAGCAGCTCGTTCTTCTCCTGGTCGGGCACCTTGAACTTGTCGAGCGACTTGACGAGGTCTCCCACCAGCGCGCCGAACTCGG
>CAZWXA010000378.1:0-4297 GCA_964637755.1 uncultured bacterium
CGGCGTTGGCTCGGTCGCTCCTCCCTGCGGCGTATAGGAATACGCCTCAGTCGTCACTTCCTCGCCGCCTT
Organism: uncultured bacterium; assembly: GCA_964637755.1. Taxonomy (GTDB): domain Bacteria; phylum Methylomirabilota; class Methylomirabilia; order Rokubacteriales; family CSP1-6; genus AR9. The sequence continues at coordinate 72 of CAZWXA010000378.1, forward strand.
GCATCTGGACCTTTTTGAGCGGCCTGCAGGTTCAGACTGCGGCGAATCGGCAGGGATGGGCCGCCAGATCCGGATGAACTGGTGAGCGGATCGAAGCTCCGGACGCTGCCCGCGGAGATCGAGGAGGATTTCAGGACGTCGCCGGAACATGTCCGGGTGAGCCTGGCGGCGGCGATGACGCTCGGGCTCCGGCCCGGCCGCATGTTCCGGGGCGCGACCTGTGACTGCGTGAACCTGCTCGAGAACTACCCCGCCGGCTGCTACGCGAACTGCACCTACTGCGGGCTCGCCCGCGAGCGGCCGGGGCTCGCTCAGGACAACACGTTCATCCGGGTGGGCTGGCCCGTCTTTCCCACCGATCTCGTCGCCGAGGCCGTGGCGAGTCACGAGGCGCAGGTGGGCCGCGTCTGCGTGGCGATGGTCCAGGACCGGCGCGCGTACCCCGATCTTCTCGAGATCAGCCGGCGCATCCGGCGCCGGAGCGACGTGCCCATCTCGGCGCTGGTGACGGCGACCCTGCTCGACGAGGAGAAGCTCCTGCGGATCCGCGACGCGGGCGCCGACATCGTGGGCATCGGGCTCGACGCCGCCAGCGAGGAGGTCTTCTTCCGCACGCGAGGCCGCGGAGCGCGGGGCCCGCACTCGTGGACCCAGCACTGGGAGATCGCTCGCACCGCCCGCCGGATCTTCGGCCCCATGCGGGTGAACTGCCACGTGGTGGTCGGGCTCGGCGAGACTGACCGCGACCTCGTGGAGCTGTTCTACCGGCTTCGTGCCGAGCAGATCGCCGCGTACCTCTTCTCGTTCAACCCGGAGCCCGGCACGGAGATGGCCGCTGTCCCGCGGCCGCCCCTCACGCGATGGCGCCGGATCCAGCTCACCAAGCACCTGATCGAGCAGCGCGGCGTCCCGCGGGAGGCCATCGAGTTCGACGAGGCGGGCATGCTCAGTCACGTTCGGGTGTCCCGGGCCCTCGTGGCGGCGTGCCTCGGGGAGGGCGTCGCCGTCATGACGAACGGGTGTCCCGACCGGCACGGGAAGATGGCGTGCAACCGCCCCTTCGGGAGCTACCGTCCGGGCGAGCCGTTCCGGGACTACCCGTTCCTGCCCGAGGAGGCGGACCGGCCCGTCATCCGGGCGGAGACACGCTACGAGGAGTTGCTCGAGTGATCCGCCGGATCGATCTCGGCGCGGTCAGTCCCCTCCGGTCGCAGGCGATCTACCACGGCCTCGCCCGAGCGATGGACGCGGCGACGCCGGACACGGTCGTGTTCTGCTCGCCGGCTTCTCCCTACTTCTGCGTCGGGTACCACCAGGATGCGGCCCGGATCCTGGACCTCCCGCTCTGCCATCGTCAGGGCTGGCCGGTCATCCGCCGGCGGATCGGCGGCGGCGCCGTCTATCTCGATCCCTCGCAGCTCTTCTACCAGGTGATCGTCCACCGGTCGCGGGCGCCCTTCGCCGTCGACCGGATCTACGCGACGTATCTCGCGGCTCCGGTGGCAGCGCTCAGGCGGCTCGGGCTCGACGCGAAGCTCGCCGCGCCGAACGAGATCGAGGTGGGCGGGAGGAGGATCGCCGGGACGGGTGGCGGCCAGATCGGCGAGGCCGTGGTCGTCGTCGGGAACATCCTGCTCGATTTCCCCGAGCGTCCGCTGGCTCGCGCGTGGCGGGCACCGTCGGGTCCCTTCCGCCGTCTGGCGCGAGAGGGGCTCAGGCGCTACCTGACGACGCTCGCACGGGAGCTGTCGAGCGTGCCGGCCATGGAATCGCTGCGGGACGAGATCGCCGGCGCGTACCGGGAGACGCTCGGCCTGCCCGTGGTTCCTGGCACGCTGGCTCCCCGCGAGATGGCCGCCGTGTCTGCCGCGGAACTGGAACTCGCCTCCGGCGCGCTCGTCCTCGGCGGCGTCGGCCGGCGCGAGGCGGGGCTCAAGATCGCGCGGGGGACCTACGTGTTCGAGGGAAGTGGAGGAGGCGGACGGGTGCGGGTGTCGCTGCGCACGCGGCACGGCGTGATCGACGCGATCGCTGCCCGTGGCGTCGCCGGCGGCGCGGGCCGCACGCTGGTCGGATGCCGGATCGAGGCGCTCGTCCCGGGCGCGGGGGCAGCCAACCCGGCCGACGCCATCGGCGAATTGCTATCGCACGGGCGTGGTGATTGCGCCGAGAGCGGTCCCGGAGCGCCGGACGCTGACGTTCCACCGGCGCGCGAGGGGCAGAGAACGGGTTTGCGCACGGGAGGGACCCGGGCGTCCATCGCTGGCGGGCAGGGTTCCGCCGCATGAGCCGGGAGCGGAGCCCCTGACCCCCGCGGTGTGGCGGTACATCGCGGACGACGGGGTGAGCGCGTCGTTCGGGCTGGCGGCCGACGAGACGTTGGCGCGGCGCGCGGGGACGGGGGGCTCGCCGCCCACGCTCAGGCTTTACACCTACGCGTCGCACTGCGCCCTCGTCGGGCGCTTCCAGCGGGTCGCCTCCGAGCTGCAGCTCGACTGCTGCCGCGCTCACGGCATCGCGGTGAACCGCCGGCCGACGGGCGGCGGCGCCATCCTGATGGGCGCCGACCAGCTCGGAGTCGCGATCATGACGCCGGGCGGTGACCTGCCGCGGTCCTACGACCGCATCCGCGACCTCTTCCTGCGGCTCGGCGCCGGCATCATCGACGGGCTCGAGCGGCTGGGAATCCGGGGCGAGTACCGGCGGAAGAACGACATCGAGGTGAGCGGCCGGAAGATCGCCGGGCTCGGGATATCCTTCGACCGGAGCGGCGGTGTTCTCTTCCACGCGAGCCTGCTCGTCGACCTCGACGTCCCGCTGATGCTCTCGGTGCTACGGACACCCTTCGAGAAGATCTCGGACAAGGCGATCGCGACCGTGGCGGAACGGATCACGACGGTCCGGCGGGCGTGCGGGCGTGCGGTGCCCCTGGACGAGGTGCGGGCGCTCGTGCGCGAGGGCTACGCGCGCGCCCTCGGGGTCGACCTGCGGCAGGGCGACTTCACGGACGCGGAGCGGGCGGAGATCGCGGAGCTCGAGCGGGAGCGCTACGGGTCGGCGGCGTGGATCGACGAGGAGCCGGCGGTGCCGGACAGCGCCGGGTCGGCGACGCTCAAGACGGCCGGCGGCCTCGTCTCGGCCCATCTCACCCTTGCCGGCGACGTGATCAAGGCGGTCTATCTCACCGGCGACTTCTTCTGCGACGAGAGCGCCCTGGTGCGCATCGAGCGGGCGCTGCGCTGGCACGCCGCCGACCCGGCCCACGTGACGGGGACGCTCCGGGAGCTCGAGGGGGAAGGGGTGGCGCTCCCGCAGATCACGCCCGCCGAGCTGTCACGCGTCGTCGAGGGCGCCGTCGCGGCCGCGCGGCACGGCGAGCAGGGCGCGCTCGCCAAGGGGTGCTTCGTCGACCCGTGAGGTCTCCGCGGCCGGCACCTGCACCCCAGGCCCTTCGCGTGATACCAGACTTGTGCCCACGGGGGGCTTGTCGCTCTTCGACTACCTCGAGGGGCAGGGATACGTTTGACGAGTTCCTGCGCTGGCAGCCTGTTGTTGGGCGAATCCCGCACACTTGCCGCGATTCCAGACGGCACCCGGCGCCGTCGGGCGGGAGCGGACGAGCGATGAACGACCCCGAGGCGGAGTCCGGTCGCGATCGAGGTGGGCTGCTGCTCGGTGCAAACGGGTATACTGCGTGTCATGACGCGAGCGCTGGACGCCGCCATCGCGAAACTTGCGGCATTGCCGGCTGAAGAACAGGATCGCATTGCCCAGTGGCTGCTCGATGAGCTTCGCGACGAGGAGCACTGGGCGCGCCAGTTCTCAGCCTCACAGGACACCTTGAGTAGGCTCGCGGCCGAGACTCGGGCTGAGCGCGCGGCCGGTAGGGCGAGCGACCTCGACGCCGACAGGTTGTGAGATCGCGCGCGACGCCCCGCTTCTGGGCGGCGTATCGCGAACTGCCACGTGAGATCCGGGAACTCGCCCAGAAAGCGTATCGACTGTTCCGTGAGAATCCTCGCCACCCGAGCCTCCACTTCAAGAAGGTCCATGATCGCGACCCCCGTCTACGCCGTCCGCGTGACCCTCGGATACCGGGCCCTCGCGCTCGTGGAGCACGAGGAAGTCACCTGGTTCTGGATCGGTAGCCACGCTGACTACGACCAGCTTCTCTGGAAGCTGTAGTCCCTCCTCGTCGGCCCAACGCTCGCGATAACCTGCGGCGG
>CAZWXA010000379.1:0-251 GCA_964637755.1 uncultured bacterium
AAGGTCGCGCAGCAACCGTATGTCGGCCTCGACCTGCGGGTCCCTGGCGATCGCTTGCTCGAAATAGGCGATCGCCTTCTCGAGGCCGTCCTTGGTCCGCCTCGCCCAGTGGTAGCGGCCCTGGAGATACAGGTTGTAGGCCTCGAGGTCCGTCGTCCGCCGCACCTCGAGCCGCTGCTCGTCGCCTGCCGCCAACCGGATCTTGAGCGCCCCCGCCACCCCAGGACGCCATGACCTCGGCGCTGGGGCGG
>CAZWXA010000379.1:261-4293 GCA_964637755.1 uncultured bacterium
GTTCTGCTCCAGCTCCATCCGCGGTTCGATCGCCTGGGTCGTCATTGCCACGTCCCTTCGCGTCATCGGATTGTGAGCACGTCCCCAATCGCCCTGGTCGTCCCCGCCCGATCCGGGCGTCCGGCCCTCTGGCGACCCTCGCCCCACAGCCGGAACTGCCTGCGGGGCACCCCATCGGCCGCTGACCTCGGGCGATGGTGCTCCCGCGGGGGGTGCGGAGTCAAGGAGCGGCCGGCGACTTCGATGTTGCGCCGGCACGCCACAGGCTACACTCTGGGGGGCATGAGCAGCGCTCGTCGCCGTGTGGAGCGGGGTGTTTCCGCGGTCCTGCTCGGTCTCGGCCTCCTCCTCGCCGCCGTCGCCACCGGCGACGCCTGGCGGCGCGTGGGGCAGCCGAGTCCTGGCTTCGGCGTGATGGAGAACCTCCTCGTCGTGGTGGGGGGCGCCGAGCAGGACAGCAGCCTCCGGCCGCTGGACCGGGTGGTGGCGCTGAACGGCCGCGCGGTCACCTCGGCCGCGGAGATCACGGCCGAGGTGACGCGCCAGCCCCCGGGGACAGTCCTCCGCTACACGATCGTGCGCGGGAACGGGCGCCTGGAGTTCGATTTCGCCACGCGGACGGTCAAGCCCTACTGGTTCAAGCGCTTCGTGATCGAGGCGTTGATCCCGGGTCTCCTCTTTCTCGTGCTGGGGGCGGCGGTGATGGCCCTCAAGCCGGGGGCGGGCGAGAGCCGGGTGTTCTTCGCCTTCTGTCTCATCTCGTTCGTCACCACCCTGCTCTATGCGGACCTGCACACCACGCACCGCTTCACGATGTTGCTCCTGGCGTCGTGGGCGCTCACGCCGGCCGCGCTCGCGCACCTGGCCCTCCGCTTCCCGGAAAAGCGGACGATCGCGCGCCGGCACCCGTGGATCATCCGGGCGGTGTGGGTGGAGGGAGCGGCCGCGGCCATCGCCATGCCCCTGACGTTCTTCTGGCAATCGCTCGCGGTCCCCACGGTCGTCGCGGCGTGCTGGGGCCTCGCCCTGGTCGCGCTGATCCTGTCGCTGGCGCGGACGGCCTGGGCCGGCTCCACACCGCTGGCCCGCCAGCGCGCGGACATCCTGGCGGGCGGCTTCGCGGTGAGCTTCTTGTTGCCCGTCCTCGGCACCGCGGCCGAGATCGTGTTCCGGATCAGGGTGCCGTACCTCAACGAGATGTGGCGTCTCAACCTCGTCTTCCCGGTGGTGGTGGCCTACGCCATCGTCCGCTACAACCTCTTCGCCGTCGGCGCCGTCCTCCGCCTGGGCACGATCTACTCGGCCGTCACCGTGCTGGTGACGCTCGTCTACGCGGGCTCGCTCACCGCGATCAGCGTCTCGTTCTCGACGCTCGAGATGTCGGTGTCGCCGGTGGTGCCGGCGGGGCTCGTCTCGTTACTCGTGGTGGCCCTCCTCAATCCGCTCTACCTCAGGACGCAGCGGTTCGTGGACCGGGCGTTCTTCCGTCAGCGCTACGACGCCCAGCAGACGGTCGAGCGACTGGCCGCGGCCATGACGACCGTCCTGGAGCTGCCGCGGATCGCGAGCCTCATCGCGCAGACCGTGGACGACCTCCTCCACCCGGCGGGGACCACGCTGCTCCTCTCGGATGAAGGCCGGCGCGGCTACCACGCCCTCGGGGGCGGCGAGCGTGGCGCGTGGGTGCCCGAGCAGTCGCCGCTCCTCCGCTGCTTCGCGCAGCATCACCGGCCGCTGAGCCGCGAGCGGTTGCGCGAGGATCCCGCGCTCGTCGACCTGCGCGACCCCTGTCTCGAGGCCATGGAACGGCTCGCCGCGGAGCTGGTGGTGCCCATCTTCTTCCGGGATCGCATCACCGCGCTGCTCCTCCTCGGGCCCAAGCGCTCGGGCACGGCCTACACGACGGAGGACCTCCGGTTGCTGCGGCTCCTCCTGAACCAGAGCGCGGTGGCGCTCGCGAACGCGAAGGCGTACACGGCGCTCCAGGCCGCCCTGCGCCGGGTGGAGATCCTCGAGTCCATCCGGGCCAGTCTCTCGAAGTTCGTCCCCCGGACGGTGCAGAGCCTCATCGAGCTGGCCCCGGACGCCCCCGCGCTCGCCAAGCGCGACGTGGACGTCTCCGTGCTCTTCGTGGATATCGCCGGCTACACGCGCCTCAGCGAGCGGCTCGACAGCGAGCGGGTCAACCGGCTGGTGGAGCGCTACTTCGGCGCGTTCCTCGACGAGATCGTGAAGTACGGCGGTGACGTCAACGAGACGGCGGGGGACGGGCTCATGGTGATCTTCCAGGACCCGGACACCCGGCGGCACGCGGAGGCGGCCGTGCTGACGGCCTGCGCCATCGTCCGGCGGGCGTGGGAGATCAACGCGGAGCCGGACTCGCTGGCGGAGCCGATCACGCTCCACGTCGGGGTGAACTCCGGCGTGGCCGGCGTTGGCGCCACCAAGATCGAGGGGACGGCGGGGACGCGCTGGACCTACACGGCCTCGGGACCCGTCACCAACCTGGCCGCGCGGCTGGCCGACGTCGGCGAGGACGACGCGGTCCACATCGGGCCGGAGACGCGGCGCCGCCTCGGCAGGACCTTCGTCGTCGAGGACGCGGGCGAGCGGCGGCTCAAGAACGTGGAGGAGCCGGTGCACGTCTTCCGCGTCGTTGAGCGTGTCGCCGGCGGCGGGCCCCCGCGCCGGGCCCACGCCGTGCATGTGCCTGCCTGAGGGAGGCGACTCGGTCGTCGAGCGCCAGGCGCCGGTGCAGGGAGCCCGCCACACCATGGTTTTGGGGAGAAGGGGGATCGCATGAAGATGAATGCCGCTGTCCTTCGCCGGGCGCACGAGCCCGTGGCGATCGAGTCCGTGGAGATCGACAGGCCCTCGGGCCGCGAGGTCCTCGTCCGCACCGTGGCCACGGGCGTCTGCCACAGCGACCTCCACGTCGTCGAGGGCCAGTCGAGGTTCCCGATGGACCGGCCCATCGTCCTGGGCCACGAGGGCGCCGGCATCGTCGAAGGCGTCGGCGCGGACGTGACCACCGTGCGGCCCGGCGATCACGTGGTGGCCTGCCTCTCCGGCTTCTGCGGGAGCTGCGCGCAGTGTCTGAGCGGCCATCCCAACCTCTGCGTCGGCGGCATCGTCGCCCGCGGCGCCTCGGCCCCGCCGCGGCTCTCGCAGGGCGGCCAGGCGCTGTGGCCGCTCCTCGACATCGGCAGCTTCGCCGAGCGAATGCTGCTCCACGAGAACTCGGTCGTGAAGATCGACGCCGACCTGCCGCTCGACCGGGCGGCGCTCGTGGGGTGTGGCGTCCTCACGGGCGTGGGGGCGGCGCTCAGGAGCTCGGGGTTGGAGGCCGGGCAGACGGTGGCTGTCTTCGGCTGTGGCGGCGTGGGGCTCTCGATCGTCCAGGGCGCGCGCATCGGCGGCGCCCGGCAGATCATCGCGATCGACATCTTCGAGTCCAAGCTGGAGCTGGCCCGGCGCGTCGGCGCGACCCACGTCGTCAACAGCGCGACCGAGGATCCCGTCGGGGCCGTCCGCGCGCTGACCGGGGGCGCCGGCGTGGATCACGCCTTCGAGGCCGTCGGGAACGCGACGCTGGTGCGGCAGGCCATCGAGAGCCTGGCGATCCGCGGGACGGCCACCATCGTCGGTGTCCTGCCGCCGGACGCGACGATCGAGTTCCCCTGGATGGCCATCCGGCCGGAGTGTCGAGTGCAGACGTCACGGATGGGCGGGAACCGCTTCCGCATCGACATTCCCCGGTACCTCGAGTTCTATCGCCAGGGCCGGCTGCTGCTCGACGAGATGGTCACCCGCCGGGGGCGCCTCGACGACGTCACCGACGCCTTCCGGGCCATGAAGGCGGGCGAAGTCGCCCGCACGGTGCTGATCTTCGACTAGATCTCCCCCCCCAGGTGCCCCTGCAGCGAGCCGAAGATCGTCCCCTCGTAGGCTGTCCGCCGGTGGTCGCGCCCCGTGGCCAGCGTTCAGGGGTACAAAAGATGGGCCGGAAGGGTGAATTGAGCCGCGGACCTT
>CAZWXA010000380.1:0-4288 GCA_964637755.1 uncultured bacterium
GCCGCGCCACCCGTCCGGTCCCAGTTGCCGCCGTTCATGAATAATCCGGGCTAGCCGATCTCGTCGAACGCGCGCTGATCGAAGCCGATGATCACGCGCCCTCCGGCGACGGCGATCGGCCGTCTCAGGAGCCGCGGCTCCTTGGCCATGAGCGCGATCAGCTCGCGATCGCTCACGGGCCTCTTCTCGAGCCCGAGTGCGCGGTACTGCGGGGACCGGGTCGACAGGAGGGCGCGCAGCCCGCCCGGGGCCAGTGTGGCGAGATGCCGGATCTCGTCCGCGGTCAGGGGTTCCTTGAAGAGATCGCGCGCGGAGAACTCGACCTTCCGGCGGGAGAGCACCGCCCTCCCCCTGGCGCAGGAGGTTCACGTCGGTTTCTCGTAGTAGAGAAGGCGGCGGGCGCTCACGAGCCGCTCCCGAGCGCGCGACGGGCCCCGCGCGCGGCCTCGACCACGAGCCGGAGCTTGCCGATCGTCTCCTCGACCGTCCGGGTCTTCAGCCCGCAGTCGGGATCGAGCCAGACCTGCTCGGCCGGCACCACCGAGAGCGCGTGCTCCACGCGCTCTCTCACGACCTCGGCGTCCTCGAGCCGGTGGGTGTGGACGTCGACGATCCCGAAGGACAGGTCCCTGGTGAACGGGTGCTGCTTGAACAGCTCGACGAGATCGAGCCCGCTGTTGGACATCTCGAGATCCCAGTTGTCGACCGGGAGCGCGAGCATCGCGGGGTAGATGAACTCGAGGGCGCCGTAGCAGACGTGCGTGAGGAAATACGCCGGCAGGCCGTCGGTCACGACGTGCATCGCCTCGATCGCGAGGGGGAGCTCCTCGGCCCGGACCGAGAGCGCTGGCTCGTCGATCTGGATGACCTTGCAGCCCGCTTCCACGAGTGCCTCGGCTTCCTTGCGCACCTCGCGCGCGAGGGCCATGGCCGCGGCCTCGCGGCTCGGGTAGTAATCGTTGAACGACCAGTCCATGATCGTGTACGGCCCCGTCAGCATCCCCTTCACGGGGCGGCGTGTCATCGACTGCGTCGTCTTCCACCAGCCAACGGTCATCGGGCCCGGCCACTTCACCGCCCCCACGATGACGGGCTTGTGGTAGTAGCGATTGCCATATGACCGCACCAGCCCGCCGAGCGTGAAGCCACCCATCAGCTCCGCGAAGTACGCCACCATGTCGCCCCGGTACATCTCGCCGTCCACCAGCACGTCGACGCCGATCGCTTCCTGCTGGCGCACCCAGAACTCGGTCGCCTCGGTCTCGACACGGGCGAGTTCCTCCCGCGTGATCGTGTTGCGGGCGTACTGGCGGCGGGCCGCGACGAGGTCGTCGGGCTTGGCGAAGCTGCCGACGCTCGTGGTCGGGAGCAGGGGGAGGTCCAGTCCGAGCGCCAGGAGCTTGGCACGACTCATCGCCCGCCCCCCACGTAGGCGTCGCGGAGCGCGCGCATTCGTTCGAGCTTGGCGAGCGCGCGGTCGCGCGGCAGGTATTCGAGTCCCGCCGACGGCGCCAGATGCGCGGGCAGGCGGAGGCGGCGGCCGATCCGCTCGAGCAGCGGAAGGATCGTCTCACGCGTTTCCATCTTCGTGTTCCGGGCGTCCACGACCCCCAGGGACAGCGCCTTGGCGGACCCCCGCTCCTCGATCGCGTGCGCGAGGGGCGGCGAGTACGTGAAGTCCAGGTGCAGCATGTCGACCGTCAGGTCCTGAAGGCCGTCGTAGATCGGCGCCGCGTCGCCGAAGTACGTGGCGAGAGAGAGGCGGGCTCCTCCTTTGCCCCGTCCCAGCACGACCAGCGCTTCGCCGAGCACGGCCAGATCCTCCGGATGCCGGAGGATCGCCGGCTCGTCGATCTGGATGACCGGCGCGCCCTCGGCGGCCAGTTCCGACACCTCCTGCGCCAGGACGGCCGCGTACGCGAGCGCGAGCGCGTGGACCGATCGATAGCCGCCTTCGAGGATGCTCCCGCGCGCCATCGTGCAGGGGCCCGTGATCACCGCCTTCAGCGGGCGTCCGGCGGCCCGGGCCGCCAGGCGATAGTCGCGCGTGAACAGCGGCCCCTTCCGGGCCAGGCGGCCCGTCACCACCGGCTGGCGGAAGTAGGTGTTGGTGTCGAAGAACCGGAGCAACCCGTTCAGCGCGACGCCGGTCAGGTTTCCGGCCAGGTACGACAGGCCGTCGGCCCATCGGATCTGTCCGTCCGTGGGGAGCTCGACCCCGGCGGCGACCTGCTCGCGTACGACCTCGGTGGTCACCTCGTCCTGGAGCTTCGCGAAGCTCTCCCCGGTGAGATCGCCGCGCTCGCGCTCCCCGTGGGCGCGCCGGAGCCGCTGTAGCTCGGGACTGTCTCCGATCCGAGGGTAGCTTCCCGTGTTCGCCAGGACGAGCTCCATCACACCTCCTCACTCGAGGTCGGGGGGAGAAAGGCGCCGCTCCTCCGCCCCTCCGGTCCAGTTGCCGCCGTGCATGAATACTCCGGGCTAGAGGGGTCTGCGTCGGCCGTATCCCTCGTCGAGTCCATGCCAGAAGCGGACTTCGGACTCGCCGTGACGCCAGCACAGGTTCACTTCCCGGTCGTTCAGCAAGTGGGGGAAATCGACGAGCCCGAGGCCGAGATCCTTCGGCGTCCCGCCCAGCGCCTCGATCTTGCGGACGCCGCGCTCGATCTCGTGCGTCCGCCGCGCGAGACCCGCGGTGGCCCGCCGCCACGCGTGCCGGTCGATCAGGCCACCGCCGACCATCGCGATGCGCGTTCGCTCGGCCTGGAGCTCTCCGCTCAACGCCGCCACCGCTTCGTGGGCCTTCATGACCCTCCCCATGATACGCGCCAGCTCGGGGATCAGCGCGTCCACCTCCCCCGGCGTGAAGTAGCGCCTGGTCATGCGTCCGGAGCCGGGCCGCGCGCGCCCGCGCGGGGGTCCACGAAGATCGCGTGGACTTCCCGCGGGCCGTGAACGCCCCGGGTCAGCGTGAGCTCGATGTCGGCGGTACGGCTCGGACCGGTGATGAAGTTGATCGCGCTGCCGGCGGCCAGCCGGGCGGGATCGGCATGCCAGGCCTCGAGCACCACCCCCGCCTGCTCCAGGGTTTCGACGAGCACATGGGGACCGAACACGGCCACGTGGTATTCCGGAAGCAGCGAGGTCGACCGGGGGCGGTCCGGGCCGGAGACGAGCACCAGCGTTCCGGTCTCGGCAATCGCCAGATCGGCGCCGGTGAGCCCGATCTCGGCCGCTGCGGCCACCGCGCGCAGCCGCCCCGCTTCTTGCTCGTCCACCGCCGTATCCGGCGCGTGGACCGGGTCGAGCCCCTCACGGCGGAGGCCGTCGTCGAGACGCGCGCCGAGCGCCGCCGGGCTCCAGCAGACGATCCGGCGAAGCCCGCGCTCGCGCGCGATCTGCCCGACCACGCCCGGCACCGCCTCGAGGCTCGGGGCGACGTGAAAAACACCCGCCAGTTGCTCGAACTCCTCCTGGAACCGCTTGACGGCCTCGGGCCACCGCTCGGCGCTCTGCCGGCGCACGAGGTCGGCGGCCGCCGCCGGGTCGGCCGGGCGCTCGGCCGGCCTCGCCGGGAACAACCCCTCGGTCCGGCTGATCTCCCGCCGGATCCGCGCGATGAACTCCGCTCGCTCGGTCATTCCTCCCGCTCCAGGCTCCTCCAGCGCTCGCCGAACGTGCGCCGGGCCACGGGGGGAAGATCGCGGGTGTCTGTCCACCTCGAGAAGACCGACGGGAGCCGGGTGATCCGTCCCCGGCGGACGAACGGCGGCTGGATCAGCTGGGAGAGCCGTGCCGCCAGGCGGTACGCGCGCGGCCGTCCGAGCAGCCGCGCGTACGTCTTGAAGACGACCCGCTCCCCCCATGACGCGATCTTCTCCCGGTCGAGGTGCTCGCGCAACTCGATCAGCATCCGCGGGATGTCGATCCGGACGGGGCAGACGTCGGCGCAGGCGCCGCAGAGCGACGAGGCGTGGGCGAGGTCGCTGACCGCGCGGTCGCCCCGGAGCATCGCCGTCATCAGGATCCCGATCGGGCCGGGATACGTGTGACCGTACGCATGGCCGCCCACCTGGCGGTACACGGGACACACGTTGAGGCAGGCGCCGCAGCGCAGGCAGTAGAGCGCCTCGCGCAGCGTGCCCGCGATCTGCCGCACCCGGCCGTTGTCCATGAGGACGAGGTGGAAGTCGGCCGGCCCGTCGGGTTCGCCCGCGCGCCGCGGGCCGCGCACGAGCGTCGTGTACGCGGAGAGCTTCTGACCCGTCGCGCTCCTGGCGAGGATCTG
>CAZWXA010000381.1:0-4285 GCA_964637755.1 uncultured bacterium
TGAGGAACTGCGGGCGGCCCAGCTCGCGCGGGTCCCAGCCCATGCCCGCGTTCTGGGTCCAGCCGAAGACGTCGCCGCTCGGACGCTCGAGCAGCATCTCCGCCGTGAGCGGCAGCCGCCCCTGCGGCCCGGCGCCCGAGGTCACGATCTCCCACCCCTCGCGCCCCGACCCGACGATCTCCTCGAACTCGATGCGCGTCTGCCCCGCCGGCGTCTCCATCTCTCTCGGTCCCCCTCGATGCGGTACGGCTCTCTGCACGGCGCCTCGCGTCGCCGTCCGGTCGCGTGGAGTGTGCCTCACCCGAGGTCCGCGCGCAATCGGGGGCCCGCGGGCGAGTCGACAGTGCGCTACACTCTGGCCCGGGCCTGGAGGGCAGGACGGACCCTGGGCGATGCACGTGGCGCGGAGATCACCGGCGGCTGACAGAGGAGGGAGAGATGGCGAGCAGGGACTTCACCGATCCTGTCGAGGGCTTCCTCGAGGTCTACGGAAGACGGAAGGACGAGTTGCTGGGCGCGGACGCCCTCAGCGCTCCTGGCGTCTTCGAGGGCGAGCGGCAGTTCATCGAGTTCGCCGACCGCGACTACGACGTGGACCGGCACTGGGCGTTCCGCATCAAGCGGGAGGAGTGCGCCCTCATCGTCGTCGACCTGCAGGAGGACTTCGTCAACCCGAAGAACCCCATGTGCGTGCCGGAGGCCTACCGGCAGATCCCGCGGGTCAAGAGGCTGATCGAGGCGTGCCGCTCCCTCGGCGTGCCGGTGATCTACTCCGCCCACAACATCGCGAGCGACTGCTGCGCCGACTTCTACCAGTTCTGGGAGCCGATCGCGGCGGGCGCCATCAAGGAAGGCACGGCGGGCGCGGACATCTACCACGAGATCTACCCGCGGGCCGGCGAGCGGGTGATCCGGGTCAAGCACGCGTACGACTCGTTCGCGGGCACGGACCTCGACTACGTCCTGCGCGACCGCGACGTGAAGACGGTCATCATCTGCGGCACGCTGACGAACTTCTGCTGCGAGTCGACGGCCCGCACGGCCTACTTCCTCAACTACCACGTGGTGTTCGGGAGCGACGTCAACGCGAGCGACAACGCCCTCGCGCACGAGGCGACGATCCGGACGATGCGCCGCGGCTTCGCGCGCGTCCTCGACCACGAGGCCATCATCGACGTCCTCGCGCACGGCGACCGGCTCCACGACCAGGCGCGAACGGAGCGGGAGAAAGGGCGGACAGGGACGCCGGTCAGCGCGCCGGCCTAGCCGCGCGTTCGCGGAGGCCGATCCCCTCGGGCGCCCGATCGCGAATCCTCGGCACGACGCCCCCGGACCCGGCTACAAGACCGTCATCTCCCCGATCGTCGCTGACGAGCTGGGGCTCCGGCCGGAGCAGGTGACCGGCGTCGACGAGATGGACCCCCTCAGGGTGCGTGCCGGGCAGACAGGAGACGGACGACACATGGCGAGCACGGAAGGCGCGGGGAAGGTGGTCGTGGTCACTGGCGCCGGGCGTGGGATCGCCAGGCGGGTGGCGCTCGACTTCGCCGCCGACGGCGCATGCGTCGCCGTCGCGGATCTGGTCGAAGAGCGGGCCACGCGCACGGCCGCCGAGATCGAGGCCGCCGGCGGCACCGCGCTGGCGGTCGCCTGCGACGTACGGGACGAGGTGGCGGTGCAGCGGATGGTCGAGCAGGCGATCCGGGCGTTCGGGCGCATCGACGTGCTGGTGAACGCGGCCGGCGGCTACACCCTCGGCCGGGTGAGCCACCAGCTCTCGGCCGAGGACTGGGACATGGTGCTCGACTCGAACCTCAAGGGCAGCTTCCTCTGCTGCAAGCACGTGATCCCCCACATGATGGGGGCGGGCGGCGGACGCATCGTCAACTTCTCGTCGAACGCCGGGCGCACGTCGAGCCCGGCCCTCGGCGTCCACTACACGGCGGCCAAGGCGGGCGTGCTCGGGCTGACGCGGCACCTGGCCAAGGAGTACGCGCCCCACCGGATCCTGGTCAACACGATCGCGCCGGGGCCGGCGCTGGTCGAGCGGAACTTCGAGATCATGAGCGCGGAGGCCCGGGAGCAGCTCCGGAAGGAGATCCCGCTGGGGCGCTTCGCCGAGCCCGAGGACCTCTCGGCGGCCGTCCGCTTCCTGGCCTCCGAGGGCGCGCGCCACATCACGGGGGCGACGCTCGACGTGAACGGCGGCTACGTGATGGTGTGAGCGCGGCCCCGCGGGCGAGCCCAGCGCCGCGGATTCAGAGCCCCTGCCAGTAGCGGCGGCCCTGCAGGCGCACGATCCTGCCGAACCCCGGCGCCTGGAAGTGGCCGGCCGCGACGATGATCTCCTCGCGCTCCAGGCGGTCGAGCAGGGCGCGGCGGGTCTGGCGGGTCAGCTCCGGGTCGATGTCGGCGCGCGAGACCCAGTCCGGCTCGTGGATCTGGACCGGGCTGTGCGCCGCGTCCCCCAGGACGAGCGCCCGCTCCCCCTGCGAGGTGATCAGGATGCTCACGTGCCCGGGTGTGTGGCCGGGGGTCGGCACGGCGGTCAGCGCGCCGGTGATGCGGTGCTCGCCGTGCATCAGCTCCACCAGGCCAAGCTCGGCCAGCGGCCAGACGCACGTGGGGGCGTTGGGGAAGCGCTGGGGCTGCAGGTCGGGCTGGTGGCACGCGTCCCAGTCCGCGGCGCTCATCCAGTAGCGGGCCCTCGGGAACGTCGGCACGTACTTCTCGCCCTGCGGGAGCAGGTTCCAGCCGACGTGATCGCGGTGCAGGTGGGTCATCACCACCATGTCCACCTCGTCCGGCCGCACCCCGTTGGCCTGGAAGTCGTGCAGGAGCCGGCCCCACGGGGCGTCGGGCGTGCCCGCCGGCCGGGGGCCGAGGCCCGTGTCGACCAGGATCGTCCGCCCGTCCGCCCGGATCAGGTAGGAGCCGAGGTTGAAGCGAACCTTGTGCTCGTCCGTGAGGTGGGACTCGTACTGGCCCCACGCGTCGTCCGGGATGGTCGGGAAGAAGTTGCACAGATCGAACTCGAGCATGCCGTCCGACAGCGACATGATCTCCACGGTGCCCACCCGGATGACGTTGCTCGCCATGACGCGTGCTCCTCTTGCGTGACGTGGTGTGCCGAGAGGGTCCGCCGGATCCCGCGCTCAGCGGAGCGCCGCCGCCTCGGCCCCGACCGGCGTGGTGGCCCGGCCGGCGCCGTGGTGCTCCTCGAGGGCGCGGCGCATCCGCTCCAGGCCCTCGGCGAGGAGCGATCGAGGGCAGCCGAAGTTGAGCCGGACGAAGCCGGCGCCGTCCCGGCCGAACGTGGCGCCGTCGGACAGAGCCACGCGCGCCTTCTCCAGGAAGAACGTGTAGGGATCGCCGCCCGGGATGCGCGCCGCCCGGCAGTCCAGCCACGCGAGGTAGGTCGCCTCGGGCGGGGCCATCGCCACGCCGGGCAGCCGCGCGCGCACGGACTCGACCACGAAGTCGCGGTTCGCTTCCAGGTAGCGCAGCAGCGCGTCGAGCCAGGGCTGGCCCTCGCGATAGGCGGCGACGAGGGCGACGTAGCCGAGGACGTTCACGGCGCGGACCATGTCCACCTGGGCCGCCACGAAGCGCGCGCGCAGCTCGGCGTTGGGGATGATCGCCACCGAGCACTTGAGGCCGGCCAGGTTGTAGGTCTTGCTGGGCGCCATGAGCGTCACCGTGCGATCGGCGATCTCGGGGTCGAGGGAGGCGATGGGCGTGTGCTGCGCGCCCGAGAAGACGAGATCGCCGTGGACCTCGTCCGCGCAGATCACGAGCCCGCGGGAGAGGCAGATCTCGGCCATGCGCAGGAGCTCGTCGCGCCGGAACGCGCGGCCCACCGGGTTGTGCGGGTTGCACAGCAGGAAGACGCGCGTGCCCGGGCCGATGGCCGCCGCGAACGCGTCCGCGTCGACCTCGTACCGCCCGTCCGGCAGGCGCGCCAGCGCCACCTGGTCCCCGGCGAGGCCGGTATTGCCGGGCACGCGAAGGATCGGCGGGTAGGCGGGCGTCTGGAGCAGCACGCCCTCGCCGGGCGAGGCGACGGCGCGGCAGGCCACGTTGAACCCGGGGATGACGCCGGGGATCAGCAGCAGCGCCTCCGGCGCGACCTGCCAGCCCCAGCGCTCCTGGAGGCGGCCGGCGACCACCTCGTAGAACTCGGGCCGCTCCACCCCGTAGCCGAAGACGCCGTGCTCCACACACTCGCGAAGCGCCCGCACGACCGGCTGGGGCGACGGGAAGTCCATGTCGGCCACGAATAAGG
>CAZWXA010000382.1:0-4279 GCA_964637755.1 uncultured bacterium
CTCTCGCACGACACGCGCGCCGGGGAGGCAGTGCGCTCCGCGCCACGCTGTTCGAGCGGAGCGGAGACCGCCGCGAGGGCGAGGCCCGAGTTGATCCGCCCCGGTCGCCGGTTCAGCCTGCCCGCGCCTCCCCCCAGTCGCCAGGTATTCGTCCGATCAGGGCTTGTTCGCTCCTCCCCCGGGGTTGCTCGAGCCGTTGCGCGATCATGCGTGTCACTGTTCTAGTCCAAGGCCCTAAGTTTTTTGTTGACAGGGCGTTTCAATAGATCGTATTGTTTCAGCGGATGCTGAAAGAGGCGGTGCAAACGAAAGGATGCTCAAGTCCTCGGAGATTCGGCGGTTGGCAGCGCAGCGGCTGCACGATCTCTTTCCCAGTGCGTCTGGATGGGAAGAAGTCGAGGATAGCCGGATCGGCCGGCAAGTTGCGGATCTACTGGTGAAATTCAAGATTGGTGAGCGGGAGCATACGCTGGTGCTGGAAGTCAGCGCGCTCGGTCAGCCGCGACAGATTCGAGAGACGATGACGCGGTTGAGCGAGATCCGGGAGCATCTTCCGGGCGCGTATCCAGTGGCAACGGCGGTCTACGTCAGCCCCCAGAGCGCGTCCATCCTCCGGCGGAGCAACCTCGGCTACCTGGACCTCTCGGGCAACTGCTTCCTGGCCTTCGAGAACGTCCTGATCGAGAAGGAGGGGAAGCGGAACCTGAGGCCGTCGACCCGTCCGCTCAAGTCACTGTTCGCCCCGCGCGCGACCCGGGTGACGCGTGTGCTTTTGGCGGAGCCCCAGCGCGCCTGGCGACTGGCCGAGCTGGCCCGGACCGCCCAGGTGAGTCTTGGCCACGCCCACAACGCCGTCAAGCGGCTCCAGGATCTGGCCTGGATCGAGCGGGACGAGCACCAGCGAATCAGGCTCGCCAAGCCCGGGGACCTCCTGGAAGCGTGGTGCGACAGCTACACGTACCTCGAGAACGAGATCGCGGCGTTCTTCTCGCCCGAGCGCATCACGCGGCGGGTCATGTCGGAGATCGTCCGGGTGGCCGAGAGCGAGAAGCGGCGCTACGCCTTCACGATGCACGCGGGCGCCTCCCTGGTTGCGGCCCACATTCGCGTGCCGTCGATTCACTGCTATCTCGATGGGGATCCGGCGCCGATCGCGGCCGCACTCGGTCTCAGACCCGCCGAGGGCGATGCGAACGTGCATCTGCTGTCCCCGTACGACGAGGGCGTCTTCTCCGGGCTCATCGAGAAGGGTGGCGTCAAGGTGGTGTCACTCCCCCAGCTCTATGCCGATCTGGTGCACTACGAGCGGCGGGGACGGGAGCAAGCGGAGCATCTCCGGCGCGAGGCGATGGGCTACTGACCGCCGGGAGCGGAAGGAGGTGAGGACACGCCATGAAGAAGAAGGCTGCGAAGCCGGCGAAGAAGAAGGGGAAGTAGGCGGTAGGCTGCCATCGATCACGGATGCAGGGGAGGGGGGTGACTCGAAGAATGGCAAAGAAGAAGGCGGCCGCGAAGAAGGCGACGAAGAAGAAGAAGTAGTAGTCACAGGCTACAGCGGTGGGGGGTGACGGCCTCCCACCGGGTACTCATCCATCGATCCTGATCGAGCGGTGCCAGGTCCCTGGGCGGGAAGAAGCCCGGGGTCTGGCACCGAGCGGTACTCAGGCGCTTTTGGAGACCTTACCCGCCTTGACGCAGCGCGTGCAGACCCGCAGCCGCGTCGGGGTACCGCTCACCATGGTGCGGACCGACACGAGGTTAGGCAGCCAGCGGCGCTTGGTCAGGTTGTGGGCGTGACTGATCCGGTGGCCCACCGAGGGACCCTTCCCGCACACATCGCACCGCTTGGCCATGTATCGCTCCTCTCCGTTGATCGGGACAGACATCTCTTATAGCATAGCGGCCTGAGCGAGGCAATCCGCGTGGCCCGTCCCGCCCCACCCGATCCGCCCCCGACCGTCGCGGCCCCGACCGTCGCGGCCCCGGAAGGCCTGCACACGCCGCTGCGGTTCCTGAAGGGCGTGGGGCCCGTGCGCGCCGGACAGCTCGGCCGGTTGCAGCTCGAAACCGTCGAGGACGCCCTCTTCTTCGTCCCCGCGCGGCACGAGGATCGCACGCGTTCGACTCCGCTCCGGTCGCTCGCCCCTGGCGAGACCCAGTCGTGCTCCGGCACCATCGTCGGCGTCAGCCCTCCCCCGCGGGGTCGGCCGCGGGCCCCGTTGTCCGTGGTGCTGCGCGACGAGACCGGCCACGCCACCGCGACCTGGTTCAACGCGCCCTACCTCGCGCGCGTCTTCGCACGCGGGCAGCGCGTCCTGCTGCACGGCAAGGTCACCCGCTACCGGGGCGCCGTCAGCATCCAGCACCCCGAGTTCGAGATCGTCGAGCCGGGCGAGGACGAGACGCTCCACGCGGGGCGCCTCGTCCCGGTTTACCACGCGACCGAGGGCCTCCCCCAGCGCTGGCTGCGCTCGCTGATCTGGCGCCTGGTGGAGGCGCATGCCGGCGGGGTCAGTGATCCGATTCCCGAGGCGGTTCGGGCGCGGCGAACGCTGCCGGGCCTCGCCGAGGCGTTGCGCGCGGCGCACCTCCCCGGGAGCGATGAGGCGTTCGAGGCCGCACGCCACCGGCTGGCCTTCGACGATTTCCTGGTGCTCCAGGTCGGGCTCGCCCTCCTGAGGTCGCGCACCGCCCGCGCCCGCGGCATCGCCATGAACCCGCGCGGAGACCTGGGGGCGCGCCTGCGCGCATCGCTGCCGTTCGCGCTGACGCCGGCACAGGAGCGCGTGTGGAGCGAGATCCGGACCGATATGGCCTCCCCGCACCCGATGCATCGCCTGCTGCAGGGCGACGTGGGGTCCGGCAAGACCGTCGTGGCCGCGCTCGCCATCGTCACCGCGGTCGAGGTCGGGTACCAGGCGGTGGTCATGGCCCCGACCGAGCTGCTCGCCGAGCAGCACCTGATCACGCTCGAGACGCTGCTGCGCCCCCTCGGCCTGCCGGTCGGCCTGCTCACGTCCGACGTGAAGGGGCGCGCGCGCGCGGCGTGCCTGCGAGACGCCGCGGGCGGAAGGCTCGCGTGTCTCGTCGGCACCCACGCGCTGGTGCAGGACGGCGTGGAGTTCCGGCGCCTCGGGCTCACGGTCGTCGACGAACAGCACCGGTTCGGCGTGGAGCAGCGGGCGCGCCTTCGCGCGAAGGGCGAAGCCCCGGACGTGCTCGTGATGACCGCGACCCCGATTCCCCGCACCCTCGCGCTGACCCTTTACGGCGACCTCGACGTCTCCGCGCTCGACGAGCTCCCGCCCGGCCGGCGTCCTGTCGTCACCGCGGCGCGGACCGAGGCCCGGCGGGCGCGCATCTACGAGTTCCTCCACGAGCAGGCGGCGGCGGGGAGGCAGATCTACGTGATCTATCCGCTCGTCGAGGAATCCGCGGCGACGGATCTCAAGGCGGCGACCGAGATGGCCGAGCATCTGCGGAAGGACGTCTTCCCGGACCTCGTCGTCGGGCTCCTGCACGGCCGGATGCGCGTCGCCGAGAAGGAGGGCGTCATGCGGCGCTTCAAGGCGGGCGACATCCAGATCCTCGTGTCGACCACCGTCATCGAGGTGGGGATCGACGTCCCGAACGCCACCGTGATGCTGATCGAGCACGCCGAGCGCTTCGGTCTGTCACAGCTTCATCAGCTCCGCGGACGAGTCGGCCGCGGGCCCTGGAAGTCCTACTGCATTCTCCTGACGACCGACCGCGCAGGCGAGGAGGCCCGCCGGCGCGTGGCCGCGCTGGTCGAGACGACGGACGGGTTCCGGATCGCCGAGGCAGATCTCCGGCTGCGCGGCCCTGGCGAGTTCTTCGGCACGCGGCAGTCGGGCCTCTCGCAGTTCAGGGTCGCCGACCTGCTCCGCGACGCGCCGATCCTGGAGCAGGCGCGCCAGGAAGCCCTCGCGATCGTCGGCGCCGACCCCGACCTGCGCTCCGCCGAGCACCGCGGCCTCCGTCAGGCGCTGCTCTCCCGCTGGCGCGGCAAGCTCGACCTCGCCTCCGTCGGGTAGCAGGCCAGGGACGACGGGGATCTCCTCGACGATCGCCTTCCTGCCTGGTGCGCTCCACGAACGCCAGGACTTCGCCGTGCTCTCTCTCGGGTACGGGGGCCTCCGAGTCGGGAGCCTCGCCGGCGGGTGCCGTGCTCCGCGCCGAGGGGCGGGCTTGGGGGCGGTCCGGGGAGCACCTGTCCAGTGCCGCGTCCCTGTTTCACACGATGGAGATGACGTTCTGG
>CAZWXA010000383.1:0-3028 GCA_964637755.1 uncultured bacterium
GAGGGCATGATCGTCGCGCTGCGCGAGAAGCTCGGCGTGCCGATCAACGTGCCCGAGGCTCCGCAGTTCGCGACGGCGCTCGGCGCCGCCCTCCTCGGTCTCCGGCGCCTGCGAAAGCTCCCGCCGCCCGCCGAGCCCGCCTGGGCTCCCCCGGCCCGTGGTTGACCGCGGCGTCAGAATAGCCGGTGTCCTGTGTTCGAGAGACGTGTGCTGCGCCTTCAGAGCGAGGAGGCAGCCAGCCTGGTGAGGAACGAGGCGAGAGAGTACCTGACGCGCTCCCTATCGTTGCCGCAGCGCGCGGGGCGGGAGCTATCTTGTGCCGGCTGCCACGACCCGCACGCCGCGCCCGCGCCGAAGCTCTGGACGTTCGGCGCGGCGATCTGGCTCGATCTCCGCCGGAACGGCCACGACAAGATTCTCGGAGGACAAGGAGGGCCGCCATGAGCCGCCACGGGGGGACCGCCTACGACACAGCGCCGCTCAGGGTGTACTGGGAGGTGACGCGGGCGTGCGACCTGGCCTGCAGGCATTGCCGCGCGGAGGCGGCCCCCGAGCCCGATCCGGCGGAACTCACGACCGGGGAAGGTCTCGGCCTGATCGACCGGCTGGCGACCTTCGGCCCGCCAGCGCCGCACCTGGTGCTCACGGGTGGCGACCCGCTGAAGCGCCCCGATCTGTTCGTGCTGATCGAGCGAGCCCGGGCGGCGGGGTTCGGCGTCTCCGTGTCGCCGAGCGGCACGCCGCTCCTGACCCCGGGTCTCATCGGGAGACTGAAGGCGGCCGGCGTGGAGGCGATCTCGCTGAGCCTGGATGGGTCCACCGCCGAGCGTCATGACGCGATCCGCGGCGTTCACGGCTGCTTCGAGCGCACCATCGGGGCCGCGCGCGCCGCGGCCACGGCGCTCCTGCCCTTCCAGGTGAATACCCTGGTGAGCGAGGAGACCCTCGAGGATCTCGACGCCGTCGGACTCCTGGCGGCGCGGCTCGGCGCCGCGCGCTGGAGTCTCTTCTTCCTCGTCGGCGTCGGACGCGGGACCGTGCTGCACCCGATCACGGCCGACGCGAGCGAGAAGCTTCTGCACTGGCTTGCGGCCCTCCGGCTTCCGGGCCCCACCGTCGTGACGGCCACCGAGGCGCCGCACTTTCGCCGGATACGGTACGAGCACCGGCGCGACGCGGCCAGCCGGGGGGAGCCGGGAGCACCGGTGGGCCACGACGCGGGGATCCGGGACGGAAACGGTATCATGTTCATCTCCCACGTCGGCGAGGTGTACCCGTCGGGCTTCCTGCCGCTCACGGTGGGCGACGTGAGGACCGGAGATCCCGTGACCCTCTACCGCGAGTCCGCGCTGTTCCGGGCGCTGCGAGCGCCCGAGCGGTTCGGAGGGCGTTGCGGCCGCTGCGAGTTCCGGACCGTCTGCGGCGGATCGCGCGCGCGGGCGTTCGCTGCCACCGGGGACCCCTTTGCCGAGGACCCGCTGTGTAGCTACGAGCCAAGACTGCGGGTCTGACGCCCCGGAGAATCTCTTCCGCGTGTAGGATGCGAAGGAGACTCCCCGGCAGCGCGTACTCGGCGCAGCAGAGGGATTGACCTGTTCATCGCGTCCTCAGTCTAGGCGACGGCGTCCGGGGTCCCAATTGGACCTTGGTCCATCCATCGGGAACCACGAGGTCTTCGAGATCGGACTCGCTTCTCGCTGGGCCGGACCCGTCGGCGCTGCGGGTCAGCGAACGTTGCGAAGCGCTTCGATGCGATCCGCCGTGGCCGGGTGCGTCGCGAAGAACCCGCCTGCGCTCGTGCCTTCGACCTGCGTCAGCCACGTCAGCGCGTTCATCATCGTCGCCGCGGGATACCCGGCACGCTTGAGGATATCGACGCCGTGATTGTCGGCGGCGTACTCCTCGCTGCGGCCGTAGGCTCGCGCGACCAAGCTGCCGGCGATCGGCGTCAACGCGCCGCTGCCGGGGATGATCTGATCGAGAATGACCATGCCGATGTTCAGACCCGCGCCCAGCGCCTGCGCCTTGGCCACGTGGCCGAGATCGTCGTGCGCCAGCTCGTGCGCAAGGACGCCGGCGAGCTGCGAGTCGTTGGCCTTGCGCAGAAGTCCGGTGGTGACGTAGAACTCGCCGCCGCCGGCGCTGGCTGCGTTGATGTGGGGGTCATCCATGATGCCGACCTTGACCTGATTGAGCGGCCGCGGGTGGTCCATGGCGAGAATCAGCGGCGCCATCACGCGCTGGAGGCGCTGCGCCTCCCGTGCGTCGAGTCGACGCGCCGACGGCTCGGGTGACGCCTGGGACGGCGCCGGCGCGCGGCCGGTGTCAGGAGTGCCCGGCCGTGGCGCGGATTGCTGCAGGGTGCACGCGGACGTCAGCGCGCACAGCACGCCAGCGCCGATGATCCCGCGCCGAGCGCTCGCGAGATACAGGGAACGCGCCGCGCTCACCGTGCACCGTCCGCGTCGAGCAACGATTCGCCGCAGGGATCCGGAGTGACGAGGGTGCGCCGCGCGCCGCCGTTGCCGAAGTAGTCGATGTAGTGGTCGATACGCTTCTGGCGATCGACTTCGAGCAGAGACGTACGGGCGATTCCAGCGCTCGGGCTTCGGTTGGGCTGTTCGGCGCCGAGATGGGTGACCGGTGGTCGTGACATGTGGACCTCCCCAGGCGGTTGTGGGTTCGCTGCCGCTTTCGATGAGTGTGGGCGATGGGAGCCACCGGGCTCGTCGAGGTGGCCGGCAACCGGGTGCGCAGCAGAGCGGCGATGTCCTGATTGTTCTGCCGAATCCGAGCCGCGAGCCTGCGGACGCCACTTCATGTCGATCCGTCTTTCGTTGGCGATGGGAAACTCGGGGTTCTCGGGCACCCGAAGGATTTTCACCTTCGAAGCTAGTCGACGCCAGCGGGCCTGCCTATTGGACCTTGGTCCACTCCGACTGGGAAAGGAAACGGAAACTCGATGAAGAAGCGGGTCATGGCGTCGGTGATTGGTGTGTCGCTCCTGGCTCTCATCACGACGGGCTGC
>CAZWXA010000383.1:3128-4268 GCA_964637755.1 uncultured bacterium
GCTGCTGACCGCGTGAGGGGCAAGCAGGTGGAAGGTCGAGGGGACGCGGAAGGGGTTCAGCAGGGGACGGCAAGCGACGGTGTGGTTGGACCAAGGTCCAATGGGCAGCCTCGAGACCGTGAACTAGATTCGGGGGCGACGATGTGTTCGAGTCTGCAAGCGTCGGCCGGGAGGGCCAGCATGGATGCCATCAGACGGCGGCTCGAGCGTGATCTGAAGACGGCGGTGGAACCGCAGTTCGACAAAGCCTAACGGACGAGGAGGAGCGCGATGCGGGCCAGTGGGGCTTTTGTCCTCGGAGCGATTGTGGGCGCAGTCACGGTATGGGTCTGGGGGAGGGAGATCGAGGACTACGTCGGGGAGAAGACGCGCGGGGTGCGCACGAAGGCAGCGGAGGGCGTCCGGACGGTAGAGGAGAGCACCGGGAGGGCACTGGACCGCGGAGGCGATGCCCTGCGTCGCGCCGAGGAATTTTTGCGGGACACGAAGGAGCACGTCGGCGAGGCGCTCCGAGCTGGGGAGGACGCGATTCGCCCAGCACGACAACCGGAACAGCGTGACTGAACTGCTCCTCTCGCTCGAGCGGTCCTCCGAGCGCGCGTGACGGCGCCACGTGTCCGCGCGCTGGCTCCTCCCCGCGCGCGTGGGCGAACGTCGGCCAGCGGAGGTGTTCAGGCGACTGCCGCCGGCGTCGATGGCCACGAGGAGCATCAGGGGACGGTCATGAAGATGGCCGACGGCTGGTTGTCGCAATCGCGAGCACCACCTCGTCTCCGGCTGCGTTATTCGATCGGTGTGTTGCGATGCATACCCTGGGGGGCGCGCGCTTGGGGATCAGCGCACCGCCGTCAGGTCGGGGACCACTACCGCCCCGAACCGGCGGGAGTAGACCTTCGTGAACTCGGCGCCGAAGTAGACGATCTGCGCCGAGTAGTAGACCCAGAGGAGAATCACGACAAAGGAGCCGGCGGCGCCGTACACCGAGGCCACCGAGGCGCGGCGTCATTCGAACACGGGTGGTCGCGGTCATCGGCCCCTCGAGCTAGTTGGGGGCATCCGGCTTTCCCATTGGACCGTCGTCCAAGCCGATGGCCCGACGGATCGCGCCGAGCAAGGCCTGGCCGTCCAGGGGCTTCCACA
>CAZWXA010000384.1:0-4267 GCA_964637755.1 uncultured bacterium
CGTAGCAGCCGCCCGCCTGCGTGCCCCAGTTGTTGTCCTGCTCGAGCAGGAATACGCCCTTCGTCTTGCCGACTTCTCCCGTGATCTGGAAGCGGCCACGGGTACGGGCGTACCATTCCCGGTCCTTGTCCCTGGTGATGTCAATATCCAAGACGCTGGCGTTATGGGAATAGACGGTCGACTGATCGATGAACCCCTCGATCGTCACCTTCGGGGCCGGCGCCTGGGCAAACACAGGCGGGGCGAGGATCCCGAGGAACGCCAATGCCGCCACAGCAACTGCCAGGCTTCTTCTCATTACCGCCTCCTCATGTGTAGGTGTGCTGCGCTGAGCCAACGGAACAGCAGAATACTCGAGATGCCGGACGAGCACGTCATTCTTTGAACACGGGCTGGAGCATCACCTCCTCGTCCCGCAATCCGCGAGGTCCCGCAATTCGCAAGGCTCGTCAGGCGTAGACAACCGAGAGCCTCCTGAAAAGCGAGAGCCTCCTGAAAAGCGCCTCTTTTTACACCGGCCGCCGGAGATCGGTCAAGGAAAATCTCACCCTCCATCGTCCCCCAGCGCCTGCAGATGGCGCGACGCCGCCAGGCCGAAGGCCGATTCCGGCGCAAGCTCCCGCGCCCGCCGGAAGGCGACCTTCGCCTCATCCGTGCGCCCCTGGGCAATCAGTGCCAGTCCGAGATGGTAATGCGCGGCGGCCAAACGCGGATTCAGCCGGATTGCCAGCCGCAGGGCTTCCTCGGCCTCGGCGTAGCGGCCGAGGTTGTGAAGCGCCCAGCCGAGGTTGTTCTGGCCGGTGTCCGGCGTGGAGAAGGTCGGCAACGAGAGGGCTTCCCCGTACTCGGCCACGGCCTCCTTCCACCGGGACGATTCCACCAGGGCGACCCCGGCGTTGTGGTGGGCCTCGGCGTCTGTCGGGTCGATCTCGATCGCCTTCTGGAACTGCGCCAGGGCTTCGGCCCTCGGCGCCGGCAGCTTCAGGTCCAGCAGCACGAACCCGAGCGCGTTGCGATACGCTCCGTTCCCGGGATCGAGGGCGACTGCCTCGCGGAACGCCGACAGCGCAAGCGGGGTGTTCCCATCGCGCAGGTCGGCCTGTGCCCGCTCATAGGTCGCGCGAGCCTGGAGCCGCTGGACCTCGGTGATTCTCGACGCGCAGCCCGTCCCGGCTAGCAGGATCAGGGCCACGGCGCCGAGACGCGCCCATGATCTTGACACTGTCAGCCGCGCCATGTAGGCTCCAGGCCAGTGCCCACATACGAGTACGCGTGCAGCGAGTGCCAGCGGGTGTTCGAAACGAAGCAGCGGATCTCCGAAGCACCGCTCACGACGTGCGAGCTCTGCGGCGGCGCCGTGCGCCGGCTCCTGTCCTCCGTGCCCTTCATCCTCAAAGGTCGTGGCTGGTACGTGACGGACTACCCGTCGGAATCGCGGAAGAAGGCGATGGAGTCCGAGAAGCCCGCCTCCGCGGCGCCCGGGAAGGAGCCGGACTCGAAACCTGCGGCGAAGTCTAGCACCGCCACACCGGAGTCCCCTACTTCTTCGTCCTCGCCGTCGTCGTCTTCGTCGTCTTCGTCGTCTTCGTCGTCTTCGCCTTCATCGGATTCGTCCGCCGCCTCACCGTCACCGGCGCCCCCGGCCCGACACCCAGGACGGTAGCGGCGCTGCCTTCCCTGACCGAGATCTCGAGCCGCCGGCCTGAACCGATGAGCCCGGCGGCCTCGCCCGGGCGGATCTCCGCGTAGGTCCCGGCGAGACCGATCTCGCGCCCCGCCAGAAGAACGACGCTCCCGGCTGCGACCTCCTCGGCCCGGATGGACGTGATGAGGTTACCGAACCGGTCCACGTGAACGACCTCCCCCGCGATCCCGCCCCTCACCGGGCGCGAAGCGGACCACGGCAGCCGGACGGGATCCATGACAGGGGCGCCGAACCGCTCGGGATCGACGCCGAGCGCCAGATGGGCGGCCGCGGGCCCGAAGACGTCCCGCCCGTGAAACGTCCGGCTCGGGTCGGCCAGACGGTACGCGGGTGCCGACAGCTCGAAGGCGCGCCACCCCGACCCCTCCATGAACGGCGTGAAGAGACCGTTGTCAGGACCGACGAAGCGCTGATTCCCGGACGTGACCACCAGGCCGCGGCGTGGGCCCCCGACGCCCGGGTCGACCACGGCCAGATGGACCGCGCCCTCCGGGAAGTACGGTACCGCCGCCTCGAGCGCCAGCGCGGCCTCGAGGACGGCGTGGGGCGCGACCTCGTGCGTGAGGTCGACGAGATGCACGTCCCGCGTCACGCAGAGGATCGCGGCCTTGATCGTCCCGACCCAGGGGTCCCGGAGGCCGAAGTCGGTGGTGAGGGAGATGACCGGCCACACTCAGCGGTCGCGGTCGACGACGAACTCGGCCACGAGCGCGAGCGTCTCGCGCTCGTCCGACGACGGGAACGGCGCCAGATCGTCCTTGGCCGCCCTCGCGTAGGCGTGCGCGCGCTCGAGCGCGTACTCGACGCCCGCGTGCTTGACCACGAGCTGACGGATCTCCTCCACCTCCACCGGCGGGAGCACGCGGCCTTGCAGGAGCCCGCGGACCCGGGCCCGCTCGGCGGGCGTCGCGCGCTCGAGCATCGCGATGAGCGGCAAGGTGAGCTTGCCCTCGCGCAGGTCGGCGCCGATGGCCTTGCCGAGACGGTCCGGGTCCGCGACGAAGTCGAGCGAGTCGTCGGAGATCTGGAACGCGACGCCGATGTCGAGGCCGTACCGGGTCAGCGCCTCGAGCCGCTCGCCGTCGAGCCGGCCCAGCAACCCGCCGATGCGGCAGCACGCGGAGATGAACGACGCGGTCTTCTGCGTGATGATCCGCAGATAGTCCGATTCCCCCGTGAGTCCGGCGCGCTTGAGCTCGAGCTGGAACACCTCGGCCTCGGTCATCGACACGGTCGCGCGCGCGAGCGTCTCCATGACCCGGCGGTCGTTGTCGTGCACCAGCATCGCGAAGGACTTCGAGTACAGGTGATCGCCGACCAGCACCGAGGCGTCGTCGCCCCAGCGCGCGTTGGCCGACGGGCGGCCTCGCCGCAGGGGGGCCTGATCGACGACGTCGTCGTGGATCAGCGTCGCCGTGTGCAGCAGCTCGACCACGCAGCCGAGGCGGACGCCCCGCGCACCGCGGTAGCCGGCGAGCCGTGCTGCCAGCAGGAGCAGGATCGGGCGGAGCCGCTTGCCGCCGGCGCCGGCGATGTACCCGCCCATCTTCCGGATGAGCCCGACGGGTGAGTCGAGCGCCCGGACGATCTCCTCCTCGATCCCGCGGAGGTCGTCGCCGAAGAGCGCCTCGACGCGCTCCTTCAACAGCGTTTCGAGGGCGGAGGAGGGAGAGGCCAGCGGAGTTACTTCAAGACCGCGCGGTCCTTGACCTGGATCTTCGAGCCGTTCGAGACCGTCTGGATCTCCGCCACCGAGAATTTCTCGCGGATCTCCGTCACCCGGGCCGTCCCCACTTCCTCGTCCAGCTCACCCAGCAGCTCCCCGGTGATCGGGTGCAGGATCGGCACCTTGTCGCGGCGAAGGCTCACGAGCGCGCCCGCTCGCACACCATCCCGTCCCGTGAGGTCGATCACGATGCGCGTCGTGTCCACGAAGGCCACGTAGCCGCGCGGCGTGGTCGGCGTCGCGGGCGGCGGCGCTGTGGAGGTGGGCGTCACGCCCGCCGGCGTCGGTGCGGGTCGGGCAGCCGCGCCGGGTGCCCGCGCGACGACCGGAGCGGCTGTCGCCGCCGGTCGCGCCTGGTTGTCCGCCACCTGGTAGGGCCCGCCCTGCCGCGGGCTGATCTTGCCGCCGCCCGGGGGTGACCCGTACTTGGCGACGATCTCGGGCGGCGCGATGATCGACCCCTTGCCGAGCACCAGGGTCTTGACCGTCGTCGGGACCTTGTCCTCCTCGACCCAGACGTACTCCGGCTCGCTGACGACCTCGCCGAACCGCGGGTTCTTGATCAGGAGCCAGCGCGTCTCGGCGCTCTTGAGGTTCACGCTCGGGTCGCCCGACGGAGCGTATCCCAGGACCTCCCGAAGGCCCGAGGTGACCTTCGAGCAACCCGCCGCGGCCCCCAGGGCGAAGGCCAGAGGCAGGACGAGGAGCGCCTGTCTGGACCGCATGCCGGGCCCTACCTTAGCACAGAGCGGATCCCCGGAGCATTTCCTCACGCTCTCTCAGTCCTCGACGGCCGGTTCCCACGGGAAGCGCTGCTCCTCGGCGGCCTCCGGCCG
>CAZWXA010000385.1:0-4251 GCA_964637755.1 uncultured bacterium
CGAGCTGCCGGCGCTGATCAGGGCCGCGGGAGTGGTGTGACCGCGCGGCGGCCGGCGGCCCGGCCGTGCCGCGCGACCCGAACGCCCGGTGACCACCGCCCTCCCCCCTACTAGCCGGATGCTGAAGAACCCGCAGGCCGCTCGAGAAGCGCCAGATGGGCCTCTTTCGGCGGCCCGCTAGGCGTCGATCCGCGGGGAGCGGGCTTCGGCGGGAGCTCGGGCTCCTGCCGCTTGCCGCGGTCATCTTCTTCAACGTCAGCGGTGGGCCGTACGGAATCGAGGACACCGTCGCCTCCTTCGGGCCCGGTCTGACGATGCTGCTCCTGCTGCTGACGCCTCTCGTCTGGAGCCTGCCGGTGTCGCTGGCGATGTCCGAGCTGGCGTCGGCGATTCCCGACGAGGGCGGCTACGTGACCTGGGTGCGCCGCGCCTTCGGGCCGTTCTGGAGCTTCCAGGTCGGCTGGTGGAGCTGGATCGACAGCTTCGTGGACCTCGCCGCCTACCCGGTGCTCTTCGTGGAGTACGTGCGCCTCTGGTGGCCCGGGATGACCGCGCTCGATCGCTGGCTGCTGGCGCTCGCGTTCATCTGGGCGCTGACGCTCCTGAACGTGCTCGGGGTGAAGCTAGTCGGTGGCGCCGCCGTCGTCTGCGCGGTGCTCGCGCTCGCACCGGTCGCCCTGCTGACCGCCGTCGCGGCCGTCGGGGCGAACGCGGCGCCGTGGCGGCCCTGGTTCGCGCCGGAGCAGGGGTTCGCGAGCATCGGTCTCGGGCTCGCCGTGGTGATGTGGAACTACTCCGGGTGGGACACGCCCGCGACCATCCTGGGCGAGACCCGGGCCCCCGAGCACTCGTTCCGCCGGGCCACGCTCCTGTCGCTGGCCGTGATCACGCTGGGGTACGTCCTTCCGGTCGGCGCGGCGCTGTCGGTGGGCGGCGACTGGCATGCCTGGACGACGGGTGCTCTCCCCGCCATCGCCCGGGAGATCGGTGGCCCGGCGCTCGGCCATGTGGTCGCGGCGGGCGCCGTCACGAGCGCCGCGGGGCTCTTCCTGGCGCTTCTCCTCACCAACTCGCGTCTGCCGTACATCCTCGCCCGCGACGGGCAGATGGCCGGACCGCTCGCCGTGGTGCACGCCCGCTTCGGCACGCCGTGGGTCGCGGTGGTCGTCTCGGCCCTGATCTACAGCGCCTTCGCGCTCTTCTCGTTCAAGGAGCTCGTCGTCCTCAACATGTGGCTCTACTCCGCGAGCCTGCTGGTCGAGCTGGCGGCTTTTCTCCGGCTCCGGCGCGCGGAGCCCGGGCTTCGCCGGCCGTACGTCGTTCCCGGCGGGGCGACCGGCGCCCTCGTCGTGACCGTGCTGCCGTCGGCGTGCGCGCTCCTGGCGATGGCCACGGCCGGCCTGTTGAACACGGCCGTGGCCATCGGCGCGGCGCTCACGGGCCCGATCGCCTACGCGATGTTCTCAGGTTCTCGTCGATGATCGTCGACAGGCAGTCGAGGTCGCCGATCGAGTAGACGTAAGTCTTCCAGTCCACGGCGACGCGGTCCTGGCGGTGGCCCGGCCCGGCCGCCGCGTAGACGTCGACGCTGACGTTCGGGCCGCGGCCGCTGCAACCGCCCGCGCAGCCTTCCCGCACCGTCACGCGGTCTCCGAGGCTCCGAGCCGCCACCAGCTCGCGAAGGCAGCGGACGATCCCGGCCGCGTCCAGGCGTGCGCGCCGGCCGCCGCGCTCGAGGGGGAGCAGCACGAGGCCCGGCTCGCGCGGGCAGACGGTGACGACGAGCAGGCGTGTCATCCGACTCGGCTGGCGACTCGAGTGGCCCGCCCTGTCCGCGCTCTCCCCCGACCGAGCGTGGCCTCGGCGCGGTCACCGATCCCGAAGCCTGAATCCTCGAGGGCGGTCCGCCCGCGGCCACGATCGAGCATGGCTTCGGCGAGTCGCGCGGCGGCGGTCACCGGAGGCTCCCGTGGGACGATCCAGGCGGCGCGCCCGCCCTGACGGGTGATCTCGCGGATCAGGCCTGCGCGGAACCAGGGGTCCTTCACGAGGAGGCTTCCGGCCCAGCTCATCCGGATGGGGCGACGCAGCCGCAGACTGCGGGCACAGGCGAGGGCGAGGCGGGCGAGGTGACGCTGCGCATCCCGGGCGATCCGCCCTGCGAGCGGATCACGGCCACGCGCCCGCGCGAGCACGCGCGGCGCCAGCGCGGCGATGCGCGCGACCGGCGCCGGGTCGTGCGCGAACGCGCGGACCCGGGCGAAGTCGCCGGCCCCGCTCGTCCCGCGGAGCCACTCGCGGCCGATCCAGAAGGCCGAGCCCTCGTCACCGAGCAACGGGCCGAACCCTCCCGCCCGCCTCCACGACCCCGCGCCGTTGTGCCCGACGACGATCGAGCCCGTCCCCGCAAGCACGAGGACTCCCGCGCCGCCGCCGAGCGCCCCCTCGAAGGCGGCCTCGGCGTCCGAGATGACCCGTACCCGGCGCGCGAGACCGCGAAGCGTTCGCGCGACGCGCCGGCACTCCGCGGGCGTCCAGATCCCGCGGGAGGCGACGACGAGGGCGCCGACTATCCGCGGCGACAGGTGCCAGGCGCGCCACACGTGCCCCAGCAGGCCGGGCAGCCCGGCGACGCTCACGGCAGGCAGGTCCCGGTGCCGCACCCGCCCGTCCCCGCGAACCTCGACACGGATCCTGGTCCCGCCAGCGTCCACTCCGGCCGCGAACCCGCCCGGCGAGGTCCGGTGCCCGGTCGATGTCCTCACGCCGGCCGCCACTCCTCCACCTGACAATTCTCGTAGTGTCGTATCGTCTTGCCTCGCCATTCTGACATGCGGCCGCCCCCAGGGCGCGGAGGAGACAGAGGATCTTGTCCCGTTATTTCCTGATCTTCCCCGCCACCCTCCCCTTGGCACATCTCGTGCCCTGTCAGACTCGTGCCCCCGCAGAGATTGAACACCTGGGAGGCCGATCATGGCGAAATCACTTGTGGCATGGTTGCTGATGGCCGCGACTGCTGCTGCCTCGACGCGACCGTCCGAGGTCGTGCAGTCGGCAGTGTCCCGCGCGATGACGATCGTGCAGGACTCCAACCTGGCCCGTCCGGCCAACGCCGATCGGCGGCGGGCCGCGCTTCGCAGGGCGGCGGAGGACCTGTTCGACTACGGCGAGATGGCCCGGCGGACGCTGGTCCGCCACTGGGCCGATCGCTCGGCCGAGGAGCGCCAGGAGTTCGTACGGCTCTTCACCCGGCTGCTCGAGCGGTCCTATCTCGGGAAGATCCAGGACTGGGCCGGCGAGAGGGTCGTCTACCTCGGGGAGGCCGTCGACGGCGATCGCGCCGAAGTCAGGTCGAAGATCGTGACGGCTCGCCGGCGGGAGATCCCGATCGAGTATCGCCTGCACCGGTCGGGCGTCCACTGGCAGGTCTACGACGTGCTGTTCGAGGGCGCCAGCGTCGTCTCGGTCTACCGCAGCCAGTTCAACCGCATCATCCAGGAATCGTCGTTCGCGGCCCTGATCGATCGGATGCGCCAGAAGGAGGCCGAGTTCGTGGGGGCCGGGGGGCGTCTCGCAAAGACCTTCTAGCTCGTCCGCGCCCCGCTCGCCGTCCCGGCGGCGATTCCAGGCCCCGCGCACCGGCCGCCCGGGCTATGATGGCGGCCGGCTCGACCCATGTGGACCGCCTGGTTCGCCACCCGCCCCAGCTCGCTGACCTGGCCCGACTACGCGGTGGTCGCCGGATCCCTCGCCGTCCTCGTGGGGATCGGCATCGTCCTCTCGCGGGAACAGCACGACACCGCCGACTTCTTCCTCGCCCGGCGCCGGGTGCCCTGGTGGGCGGCCTGCCTGTCTTTCCTCGCGACCGAGGTCAGCGCCGTCACCATCATCTCGGTGCCGGCCACGGCGTACAGCGAAAACTGGGAGTATTTCCAGTTCTTCTTCGGCTCGAGCCTGGCCAAGCTGGCCGTCGCGTTCCTGTTCATCCCGGCCTTCTACCGGTTCAACTGCACGACAATCTACGAGTTCCTCCTGCACCGCTTCGGCCGCCAGAGCCAGGTTGCCGGGTCGATCTTCTTCTTCGTGACCCGCCTGACCGGCTCCGGCGTGCGCCTGATGGCGGCCGCGCTGGCGGTGTCCGTCCTGATCGGCTGGCACATCGTGCCCACGATCGTGCTGTTCTCGGCGGTCTCGATCGTCTACATCTCCGCCGGCGGCGTGAAGGCGATCGTCTGGACCAACGGCTTCCAG
>CAZWXA010000386.1:0-4236 GCA_964637755.1 uncultured bacterium
GGCACGGCTTGGGTGGCCCTCCCGGAGTGGTCTCGTGGACAGCGGACACGGAGCCACGCCGCCTGCCGTCCGAGAGGATCGCATGCGAGAGCGGGAGATTCCTGTGAACGCTGACCATGCCCCGCGGTCGGCCCTGTGAGCCAAGAGGGCAACCGATGGGTTTTCGTCGCGCAAGGCCGCAATCCGGGGAGGAGCTGGGTGGCCGTTCAGGCGCGGGGCCACGCGGCAGCCGGCGGCGCCGACGAGGGACGGAATCGTCAAGCGAAGCCCCCGCGCATCGGGGCTCCCGGAGTCGTTGCCGTTCGGATAGAACCAGGCTTCGCCATGGAGTGCGACTTCAGCGAGCGGGGAGAGGCGTTCCGGAAGCGGGCGCGGGCCTGGCTCGAAGCCACGGAAGTCATATCAACGCGCACGCTCACCGGTAGAGAACCCCCTTGAGTTTACGCCAGCGGCCCAGACCGTGCTGCCGACGCAAGTCAGCAAGGGTGCGGATCGACCGGCCGACGGCGATCACCTCGATGTTGGTGATCGCCCCGAGGATCTCGAAGTACATGTGGCCTCATCGTGGAGAATCGGATGTCGCCGAACGCGCAGGCTCAGCGGCCGGGATGCGAGCATCGCGAGCACCCGGGCCGCTGAAGCCTGAAGTTCGAGGCCGCGTCGCGCCAGGCGTACCGGGGTTTCAGGGGTTTCTCATTCGATGAGGTGATCCGCCCGCAGCAGCAGCGACGGTGGAATCGCCAGGCCGAGAGCCTTCGCGGTCTTGAGGTTTACGTGGGTTTCGTAGCGCGCCGGTTGCTGGACCGGAAGATCGCCGGGTTTGGCGCCACGTAGGATCTTGTCCACATAGTCGGCCGCTTGGCCTGCCATGACGACCAGGTCTGGACCAACACTCCGGAGGCCACCGGAGGCGACTCCTGCTCTGAGACCGTGCGCGGTGTGCAAGCGATGCGCCAGGGCAAGTTCGGCGACGCGGTCGCGGTGGACCCACATGAAGGCACCTGCTACGACGAGGACCGCTTGAGCCCTCTTCTTCGTCATATCCGCAAAGGCTGATGTTAGATCGGAGACGCCACGCACTCTTAGGTCGTATAGCTGGATGCCGAGTGCCGGCGCAACTCGGCGGGCACTATCGAGCGACGGGTTGACATTGGGATCATCGGCAGCACCAAGAACTGCCACGCGGGTAAGACCCGGCAGTATCTCCTTGAGTATCTGGAGCCGCTTGCCATAGCGTGCGAATGTCGTGGCCGTCCTCGAGCGGGTGCGTCGCGAACGAGTGGCGGAGCGTGTGGGGAGTGGCGCGCTTGGCGATCCCGGCCCGCCGCACGGCATCCTTGACGGCGCGTTGCAGGACCGTCTCGTGGAGGTGATGACGCCGGAGCTGGCCGCTGAGCCGATCGAGGAGGCACGGCTTGGGTGGCCCTCCCGGAGTGGTCTCGTGGACAGCGGACACGGAGCCCCGCCGACTGCCGTCCGAGAGGATCGCATGCGGGAGCGGGAGATTCCTGTGAACGCTGACCATGCCCCGGGGTCGACCCTGTGAGCCAAGAGGATAACCGATGGGTTTTCGTGGCGCAAGGCCGCAATTGGGGGAGGAGCCTGGGTGGCCGTCCAGGCCGGGGCCACGCGGCAGCCGCCGGCGCCGACGAGCGACGGAATCGCCCTGCGAAGACCCCGCGCATCGGGGTTCCCGGAGTCGTCGCCGTTCGGATAGAATCAGGCATCGCCATGGACTTCGACTTCAGCGAGCAGGAAGAGGCGTTCCGGAAGCGGGCGCGGGCCTGGCTCGAAGCCAACGTGCCCGACGAGTTCCGCGGCCGGAGCTTCGCCTCGACACGGGCCGATCGCGAGGAGGTCGCGCGGCTCCGCGCCTGGCAGCGGAAGATGTACGAGGCCGGGTTCGTCGGGATGGACTGGCCGCCCGAGTTCGGCGGCCGGGGCGCCCCGGTGACGGAGCAGGTCATCCTGTACGAGGAGATGGCCCGGGCGGAGGCCCCGCAGTTCGTGAACCGGGGCGCGGTCGGCATGCTCGGCCCGACGCTCATGCGATCCGGCACGCCGGACCAGCAGCGGCGGTTCCTGCTCGCCATCCTCACCGCCGACGAGCTCTGGTGCCAGGGCTTCTCCGAGCCGAACGCGGGCTCCGATCTTGCCAACCTCCAGACGCGCGCCGAGCGCGACGGGGACGACTTCGTCGTCAACGGCCAGAAGGTCTGGACGAGCATGGCGCACGTCGCCGACTGGTGCTTCGCCCTCGTCCGCACGGACCGCCAGGCGCAAAGGCACAAGGGCATCACCTTCCTCCTGATCGACATGCGGAGCCCGGGCATCACCGTGCGCCCACTCCGCCAGATCACGGGGGAGGCGGAGTTCAACGAGGTCTTCTTCGAGAACGTGCGGGTGCCGGCCGCGAACGTCGTGGGCCGGGTGCACGAGGGCTGGGGCGTGGCCATCACCACGCTCGCCTGGGAGCGCGACCTCCTCACGTTCATCCGCCAGATCAGCCTGAAGAGTGCCCTGGGGCGCCTGATCACGCTCGCCCGACGCACGGGCCGCGCGTCTGATCCCCTGGTGCGCCAGCGCATCGCGGCGCTCGCGATCGGCGAGCAGTGCCTCCGCCTGAACGGCTACCGCAGCCTGACGAAGATCGTCCGCGGCGGCGCGCCGGGCCCCGAGGGCTCGACCGCGAAGCTCTTCTGGAGCCACCTGGATCAGGACCTGGCCGAGGTCGCGGCCGGCATCCTCGGGCCATACGGGCAGCTCGCCGGGGGCAGCGAATGGGCCCCCGATGGCGGACAGTGGGAATTCTACGCACTGCTGGCGCAGGCGAGCGGCATCCGCGCCGGCACCTCGGAGATCCTCCGGAACATCCTGGGCGAGCGCGTGCTCGGCCTGCCGAAGGACTGACACAGGGGGCCTATGAACGATCTACTGTACGAGGTGAAGGACCGGATCGCGACCATCACGCTCAACCGGCCCGACAAGCTGAACGCGTTCACGGGGCCCATGATCGACGCGTGGGCGAAGGCGCTCAACGACGCCCAGCGGGACGACCAGGTCAACGTCGTCGTGGTGACGGGAGCCGGCCGCGCGTTCTGCGCCGGCGGAGACGTCGCGCGCATGGGTGAGGGCCAGCCGCACCCGCTCGATCACAAGAACGAGCTGTGGGAGCACATCCACTGGATCCCGAAGACGCTCGAGTCGATGGACAAGCCCGTCATCGCGATGGTGAACGGGGTCGCCGTCGGGGCGGGCATGGGCATGTGCCTCATGTGCGACCTCCGGATCGCCTCCGATGAGGCGCGGTTCTCGACCGGATACGTGCGGGTCGGTCTCGTCCCGGGCGACGGCGACACCTACTTCCTGCCGCGGCTGATCGGCACCGCGCGGGCGCTCGAGCTGCTCTGGACCTCGGACTTCGTCGACGCGATCCACGCCGAGCGCCTCGGGATCGTGAATCAGGTGGTGCCCGCCTCGGAGCTGCGCGAGTTCACCTATGCCCTGGCCGGGCGGATCGCCGACGGGCCGCAGGTGCCGATCCGGATGATCAAGCGGCTCGTGTACCAGAGCCTCCGGCTCGACCTGCGCACCCACCTCGACCTCGTGTCCTCCCACATGGCGATCGTTCGCGAGACGGCCGATCACGCCGAGGGCGTCCGCGCGTTCAAGGAGAAACGGGCGCCGAGGTTCCGCGGCCGCTGACGGCGAAGAAGGCGCTTGACATATCAACAAGGCTTGATATGTTTTCGGCATGGCTCCCGTACTCACCAGAGACCTCAACGGGGTCGCTCGCGCCTTTCATGCGCTGGCGGACGAGACGCGCCTCCGGATCATCGAGCGGCTCGCGGACGGAGAGCAGTGTGTCTGCGACCTGATGGATGCGCTGGCGGCGGGTCAGTCGCGGCTGTCGTTTCACCTGAAGACCCTCAAGGACGCGGGGGTCGTGACCGACCGTCGCGAAGGGCGCTGGGTGTACTACTCGCTCAATCCTGACGGCGTCGGGGTGCTCAGGGAGTTCATCGACTCGCTCAAGGGGTCCCGGAGCCGCCTTCGCGTGATCCCGGCGCCATCCTGCGACTGAGCCATGCTGCGACTGAGTCGACGCAGGGGAAGCGTCCGCCGCCCCCCGCCAGCACGCCCCGACCGTCAGCCCTTGGGGGGGGGCGGATCCGTTCACGAGCACCGAGGGGTTTTTTTGACCGGACGCATCAAGATGTCTTGATAGGAGTGACC
>CAZWXA010000387.1:0-4233 GCA_964637755.1 uncultured bacterium
CGTCACGAGGCGCTCCAGGAGATGGTGTCGGCCAGCACCTCGAGCAGGGCCAGGGTGATGACCTTGTGGCCGACCGCATCCACCCGCGGGCGAGCGCCCGCCCTCAACTGACGGGCCCGCTGGAAGGCCAGGGCCGCGATGTGAAACCGGCTGAGGAGCGCCCCGTCGCGGGCGGCGAGGGGGGCCAGGGCTACTTGGACCATGGTGGGAAGCGTCACCGCGGGAGCTCCTCTCCCCCGAGCCACACGCACACCGCGAGCGTCGCCCGCTTGAAGGGATTCATGGGTTGCCTTTCTTGGGCCCGGCGCGGGAAGGAGCCTAGGTCACGAGACCGCTACGCAGATCCTGGGGCAGGAGCGGTGCGTCGGATCTGGGGGCCCGCACGAGGTCGACGCCAAGACTCTATCACGCTTTCTCGAGCGCCACCGGGGGCCGGGCCAAGGCGTCGCCCGCGTCCTTGGAAGCTCGGCTTTGCCCCTCCACTGCGCACGCGCTCGTCCTCGTGACGGCTCTCCGGGCCGAGTGAGCTCCGTGGGGTGAGTCAAACGTGCCCGCCGCGTTCGGCGATCAGCCGCATCACCGGCTGACTCACCCAGTCCTGATCGTGGAACCGCTCGCCCCAGGCCAGCGGCGTGACCCCGTGGTATTCGTGCATCGACTCGTCCGCGACAAACCGAAGTCGTTTCCGTAACGACGCCCGGGCGTTTGCATCGGCCCCGTGGTCCAGCAGCAGGCGGGCGAAGGTATCGTCCTTTCGCAGGTCGACGCGGTAGGGCTGTGATACCACGCAGCCGAACAGCGCGGTGTGCCCGCCGAAGCCATCGGCGTCGATCTCGGCTTTCTGGCTCACGTCGGCTCCGCGGTCCATCAACCAACGCGCGATCTCGAGCTCGTCGTTGTCGACGCACAGGTGCAGCAGCGCCGTCCCCGGGAGCGGCGTCCCGTGCAATGCCAGCGACTCGTCGGCATGGCACCCGAGCTCGGGCGGATAGATCTCCCGGTGTGAGAAGGTGCGCGCGAGCAGATCGGGAGCGCGACGCAGATGTTCCTCGAGCAGATCGATCCTGCCGCGATGCACCGCCATCGGGGGCGTGTCCGGCAGGTCGATGCCCTGCTCGGCGAGGAGCTCGAGGCAGCGGTGTTTCCCCTCCGGATTACGGCAATAGGTCTCGAGGACCATCGCGACAGGCGCGAGCCGGTCGCCGTGCGCGTCGCTGAGCTCGGCGCCGAGCTCGAGAAGCAGCGCGAGACCCGAGCCGCTCTGTGTCTCACACGGCCCCATCACGGAATCGAGCACGGGACGGGCACCCATCGCATGGAGCCGCCGAGCAGTGTCGAGCCGGCCCTGGAGGCACGCCCGGGCGAACGCGTGCTGCACGTCGGCCGCGCCGAGATCGCGGAGCATCGCGATGATCCGGTCCCGGCCGAGGTTCGCGGCATACGACATCGGCGGACCCCAGTTGCCATTCACTCCGCGAGCGTCTTCGTGCAGCAACCGCGGACGCTTCAACACCAGTTCGCGGACGGCGTCGGCATCGTCGTGCCAGATCGCGTCGGTCATCCGGCAGGCGAGCACGAGACGTGGCCAGCTCGGGATCCCATAGCTTCGCGCCAGCGCGAGCTGGGCATCGGCGAGCTTCGCCTCGCCGGGCGCCATTCGTCCGGGGTGATGCTTCTGCAATTCCGCGGCCGCAGGCGGATCGCCTCGCCGGATCGCGCGGAGCAGATCCTTGGCCTGGTGCTTGAGCTGATCGAGGTTCGGGCGAACGGGAAACTGACGGTCGGGCATGACAGACCTCCTTCAGGTGACGCCCGGTGTCCGCTGTCTCGGGCGAAAGGAGGTTTGGGTGAAGCTTGCGTCGGGACGTCGCTCAGGTGGACTCGGTCCTCTTCCGCGGACGGGTGGCGCCCTGTGCGCCGGATGCCACCATAACTCAAACGCCGCCTTGCCTCAAACCAGTCCAACCGGTCTTCCGTGTCGCGAAGGTGCTGCGGTAGGCCTGCGGAGTCGTGACGACGCGATCGGCGAGGCGCTTCCTCGCCGTGCTAGGCTACGCGCGAGGAGACGCGCGTCGCACTCCTCGCGCGTAGCCGCGAAAGGGAACAGCATCGTGGATGAAGCCCTGAAGGTCGGAATGCGCCTCGGCTCTTACGAGGTGATCGACCGTCTGGGAGCGGGCGCAATGGGCGACGTCTACCGCGCTCGCGACACCAGACTGGGCCGAACGGTGGCGCTCAAGGTCCTGCGTTCCGGCGCCGATCCCGAGCTGCTGCACCGGCTCGACCGCGAGGCCCGCGCCGCCTCCGCCCTCAACCATCCGAACATCGTCCATATCTACGACGTCGGGGTGGCGGCCAGCCAGGCGGGCGCGCACTACGTGGTGATAGAGCACGTCGAGGGCGAAACCCTGCGGCGGCGGCTGGCGTCCGGCGGCCTGCCCATCCCGGAAGCGCTGGACCTCGGCGCCCAGCTCGCGGACGGTCTGGCGAAGGCGCACCGGGCCGGCATCGTCCACCGGGACCTGAAGCCGGAGAACCTGATGGTCACACCCGACGGGCTGCTGAAGATCCTCGACTTCGGCCTGGCCAAGGTCGTGGTCGCTCCCCTCGGGGACCTCGACGCCCAGGAGACGCTGACGCGGCACGGGACGCAAGCCGGCATGCTCGTGGGCACGCTCGAGTACATGTCACCCGAGCAGGCGAGCGGACGGACCGTCGACCACCGGACGGACCAGTTCGCGGTCGGCCTGATTCTCGGCGAGATGGTGACGGGGCGTCCCCTGTTCCGCCGTGACACGCCGGCCCAGGTGCTGGCGGCGGTGATCGAGCGGGACCCGGAGCCCCTGAGCCGACTGCGCCCAGACGTCCCGCGCGCCCTCGAGGCGCTGGTGTCGCGCTGCCTCCAGAAGAACCCCGCGCGCCGCTTCGCGAAGACCGACGAGCTGGCTGCCGAGCTGGCCGCGCTCGCTGGTCGCTCTCGATCGGGTCCCCGGGCCGAGGCGGCGGCCTCATCCCCGGGCGCTTCCTCCGCGATCTCGGCCGAGGTGCTGCCGGCCCCGTTGCCCCCGGCCTCGCCGCCGGCGCCCGCGGTCTACCACGTCCAGACGGGCGACCGCGTGCGCCGCTATGACGAGGGGGAGCTGTCGGAGTTGATCCGGAAAGGGAAGCTGACCGGGATGGAGCTGGCCAGGCGAGCCAACGAGGACGTGTGGCAACCGCTCTTCGAGAGCCACGTGTACCGCCGCGAGGTGCCGAGCTCGGGCGACCCGCGGGACGCCGCGCGCTGGCGCGTGCTGCGCGCCCTGGCCGGGCATTTCACCGGCTTCTTCATCACGGGCGTCGTGATGTACTCGACCCAGGGCCACCTCCCGTTCTGGATGGCGATCTGGGGCGCGGTGCTGGCCGTGCAGGCGCTGAAAGCAACACCCGTGGCC
This sequence comes from uncultured bacterium, assembly GCA_964637755.1. GTDB lineage: Bacteria > Methylomirabilota > Methylomirabilia > Rokubacteriales > CSP1-6 > AR9. Next base: position 3,435 of record CAZWXA010000387.1, read on the forward strand.
TGGACGCTCTTGGAGCGACGCCGCGCCGGCGGCGATCCCGCTGCGGTCGGCCCCCTCCCGCCCGCGCGCGCGGCGTGGGCGCTCCCGCCGCCGGTGGACGCAGCCGCGGCGCCCTCAGCGATCGCGCAGGAGGCAGCCCGGGTGCGGGAGTTGATCGAGCAGCGGGGGGGAAGCGACGCACCCCGCCTGCTCGCCGAGGTAGACGGGATCCTGAAGCTCACCGCTGAGCTCGCGACGCGGCAGGCCGACCTCGAGGAACAGACTTCCGACCGGGAGCGCGCCGCGCTGGCCACCGCGGTCTCGGAAGCCCGCGCCCGGCTGGAGCGTGCGAATCTGGCGCAGGACCGCCGCCTGTTCGAGCGCCAGCTCGAGGTCGTGCAGGGGCGCGAGGAGGCGATCGCGAAGGCGATGCGCGTGCTCGAGCGCCTGCGTGTGCGGCGCGAGCTGGCCGAACACCAGTTGAAGCAACTCCGCCTCGATCTGTCCCGCGGCGCCGCCAATGGACTCGACGTCCCCGAGCTGTCTTCCCGCCTCCAGTTCATCCGCTATGAGGTCGACGCCAAGGAGGAGGTCGAGGAGATCGGCGCCGACCGCGGCACTTAGCTCCTCCTCGACGAGGAGACGCACGCCTTCCCTTTCGTCACGGAAGCGGCGGCGAAGATCCGCGCGCGGACGCTCGGGCGCGCTCGAGGAGCAGCGTGCGCTCGCGTGCGTTTCGCGTGAGGGATGCCGCGTGTTCGAACTCCGCGCGTGCCTCGTCGAAGCGGCCGAGCTTGGCGAGGAGGTCGCCGCGCACGCT
>CAZWXA010000388.1:0-4224 GCA_964637755.1 uncultured bacterium
ACCTCGCCGCCTCCGTGGGTGCGCGTCTCATGAACCGAGCCAAACAGACCGGCGAATGGTGAGGCCGCGGCCATGACGACGCCTCCGGCCCGCCCGAAGCTCTACCACATCACGCACGTGGACAACCTGCGCGACATCGTCGCGGATGGCGGACTCCTGTCCGATGCGGCCATGCTCGCCCGAGGCGGGCCGCGGCAGGCCATTGGCATGTCCGGCATCAAGCGGCGGCGGGTCGAGGAGCTGGACGTCGACCGTCACCCGGGCACAAAGGTGGGCGACTACGTTCCCTTCTACTTCTGCCCCCGGTCCGTCATGAGATTCGTGATCCACTGCGCGAACCATCCAGAGCTGACCTATCATGACGGACAGGGCCCGATCGTGCATTTGGAAGCGGATCTGCGAGCCGTCGTCCAGTGGGCGGACGACTCTGGAACGCGCTGGGCCTTCGCCCTTTCCAATGCGGGCGCCTACTACACGGAGTTCCGGTCACGGGTGGATGAGCTGGATCAGCTCGATTGGCGGGCGATTGCCGCTACTGACTTTCGCCCGGCTGAGGTGAAGGAAAGCAAGCAGGCCGAGTTCCTGCTCCACGGGCGCTTCCCGTCGGAGCTGGTCGAGCGCATAGGCGTCCTGTCCGCGGACATGCAGACGCGTGCGGCGACAGCCTTTCCGGACACCCGCCGGCGGCCGGCTATCGAGGTCCGCCGGGAGTGGTACTTCTGAGACAGGAGGCGCGGAGATGATCGAGTTCAAGACGGGCGACATACTGGCGGAGGACGCCGAAGCCCTGGTCAACACGGTCAACTGCGTGGGCATCATGGGGCGGGGCGTCGCGCTCCAGTTCAAGCAGGCGTTCCCGGAGAACTTCAAGGCCTATGAGCGCGCCTGCAAGCTGGGACAGGTCGAGCCTGGGCGGATGTTCGTGTTCAGCACCGAGCAGCTCACCCACCCGCGCTACATCATCAACTTCCCGACCAAGCGGCACTGGCGCGGGTTGTCGCGCATCGAGGACATCGACGCGGGGCTCGACGCGCTGGCGGCCGAGGTCCGCCGCCGCGGGATCCGCTCCATCGCCATCCCGCCGCTCGGGGCCGGGCTCGGTGGGCTGAAGTGGGCCGAGGTCCGATCCCGCATTGAGCGGACGTTCCTGGCGTTGCCCGACATCCGCGTGGTCGTGTTCGAGCCCAGAGCGGTAGACGAGCCGCAGCCGATGCCCACGGGTCGGAAAGGCCCGGCGATGACGCCGGGCGAGCGGCGCTCGTCGTACTGATGGACCGCTACGTCGCCGGACTGCTGGATCCCTTCGTCACGCTGCTCGAAGTCCACAAGCTCATGTACTTCTACGCGTGGGGCGAACGGAAGCGGCAATTCTCCCCGCAACAGATCCGACTCGCGCGACGAGTGCTGGCGAAGCGTGGCTGGATCGCCAGCGTGGGCGCTTGAGCCCGTCCGTGGCTCGACTCGACGAGACAGAGCCGTGATGACGACGGCAAGGCACGAGCCTGGCGGCACGAGTTTACGCCGGTTCAAACGGTATTCCGCGTACAGGGACTCTGGCATCGAATGGGTGGGGGACCTCCCGGCGCATTGGGACCTGGGGCCGGTCTACGCGCGATACGAGGTAGCCCTCGGGAAGATGCTCGATGCAAAAAGAGTGACCGGGGAGTTCTCCGGACGCTATCTGCGGAATATTGACGTGCAATGGGACGCGGTGAACACGGAGGGCCTCCCTGAAATGGCCTTCGCGCCATCGGAGCGCGACCGCTACCTGGTTCGTCCAGGCGACCTGCTGGTCTGCGAGGGAGGCGAGGTCGGCAGAACCGCCACCTGGCGTGGGGAGCTCTCGGAGTGCTTCTACCAGAAGGCCATCCATCGAGTAAGACCGCGCTCGAAGGAAGAGGCCCCGCGCTTTCTCTATTACCTCATGCACACGCTGGCGAAGGGGGGCGTCTTCGCGGCGGGCGGCAATCCGAACACGATCGACCACCTCACAGCCGTGCAGATGAGGCACTACCGCCTTCCTTTCGCGCCCCCGAGCGAGCAGCGCGCCATAGCTGCGTTCCTTGACCGGAAAACGGAGAGGATCGATGGGCTGGTGGCGAAGAAGGAGCGGCTGATCGAACTGCTCCAGGAGAAGCGCGCCGCCCTCATCACGCGGGCGGTCACCAAGGGCCTCGACCCGACCGTCCCCATGAAAGATTCCTGCGTCGAGTGGCTGGGGCAGATCCCTGCGAGTTGGTCTCTCGCTCGTCTGAAGCGCCTCGTCACTCGGGTGGAACAAGGCTGGAGTCCTCTCTGCGAGAATCGCCAGGCCGATGACCATGAATGGGGTGTTCTGAAAGTCGGATGTGTCAATGGAATAGAGTTCGATGGAACGGAGAACAAGGCGCTCCCCTCTGATCTCGATCCTCTCGAAGACCTCGAAATCGCGTCCGGGGACATTCTCATGTCTCGCGCCAACACTCGTCAGCTCCTGGGGAGCGCAGCGCTCGTACAGATTGTTCGCCCGAGGTTGCTGCTGTGTGACAAGCTCTACAGAATTCGCGTGCGCTCAGGGCTGGTTCTCCCGAGCTTCTTGGTTCACGCGTTCAGCTCATCTCTCTCGCGTTTCCAGTTTGAACGGGAGGCCACTGGCGCAAGCGCCTCGATGCAGAACATCTCCCAGCAGATGATTCTCGAGCTGCTGGTGCCTTGTCCTCCACCGGAGGAGCAACAACGCATCGTTGAGGTCGTTGCCAGAGACACGGCCCAACTCTCGGGGTTCATCGAGAGGATCGGCGGCGCAGTCGCTCGCCTCAAGGAGCTGCGAACCGCGCTCATCTCCGCCGCGGTGACGGGCAAGATCGACGTGCGCGCCGCCTGAGCCACCCCTCGAAGGTCCGGCCAGGCCTACTCTGAAAATCGAACGGTAGCCGTTTGATTTTCAGGGTAAGGTGGGGTGTGTGATCCAGCGGGCGCGGCGGCTGGCCGAGCTGCACGCCGCCTTGAAGCGGGCTCGCGTCACCGCGCTGATCGGGCCACGCCAGGCGGGCAAGACCACCCTGGCCCGCGCGATCGTCCCGCCGGGCTCGCCCGCCTACTTCGACCTGGAAGATCTCCGGGCCCTCGCGCGCCTGGCCGAGCCGATGACCGCCCTGGCCCCGCTGCGCGGCTTGGTGGTGATCGACGAGATCCAGCGGCGGCCCGACCTCTTTCCCGTCCTGCGCGTGCTTGTCGACCGGCGCCCCCTCCCCGCGCGCTTCCTCATCCTCGGAAGCGCCACGCCCGAGCTGCTGCGGCAGTCCTCGGAGACGCTGGCAGGGCGCATGGAGACCATCACCCTGACCGGCTTCGGCCTCGACGAGGTGGGCCCGGGCGCGCTCGGCCGGCTGTGGCGCCGCGGCGGGTTCCCGCCCGCCTATCTCGCCCCGTCGGAGCAGGCCAGCTATGTCTGGCGCCAGCAGCTCGTCCAGACCTTCCTTGAGCGGGACCTGCCCCAGCTCGGCATCTCGGTCCCGGCGGCCACCATGCTCCGCTTCTGGACGATGCTGGCGCACTATCATGGAGGCGTGTGGAACGCGGCCGAGGCCGCCCGCTCGCTCGGGGTGTCGGAGCCGACCGCCCGCCGCTACCTGGACCTGCTGTCCGGGCTGTTGATGGTACGGCAGCTCCAGCCCTGGCACGCGAACCTCGGCAAGCGTCAGGTGAAGGCGCCGAAGGTCTACGTCCGGGACAGCGGGCTCCTGCACGCGCTCCTCGGGCTCGTCCGGGAGCGGGACGTCCTGTCGCACCCCAAGGCTGGCGCCTCGTGGGAGGGCTTCGCGATCGAGGAGGCCATCGAGCGGTCGCGGCCGGACGCGGCCTACTTCTGGGCCACCCACACCGGCGCCGAGCTGGATCTGCTGCTCATGAAGGGCAGCCGGCGCTACGGCGTGGAGGTCAAGTTCCAGGACGCCCCGCGAGTTACCCCTTCCATGCGCATCACCCTGGCGGACCTGCGCCTGCACCATCTGACGGTCCTCTACCCGGGCGACCAGCGCTACACGCTGGATCGGCACATCACCGTCGTGCCCCTGGCCCACCTGGCGTCTGACCCCGGAGTCGTCACGCCGACCACGCGAGGGCGCCGACCATGATAGACATCTCCGAGCGGAGCTTCGAGGACGCCATCGAGCAGGGGCTGCTCCAGGACGGCCCCGACGCGCCGGCCGCCGCGGGCATGGCGCGTGAGGCGCTGTCGTTCTA
>CAZWXA010000389.1:0-4222 GCA_964637755.1 uncultured bacterium
CATGTCGAGATAGGGGGCGTCGGCGGAGACGTTCATGCGCGTGCCGACCCCGAACCCGTCGATGGGGGCACCCTCCCCGAGCAGGTGATCGATCTCGTCCTCGTCCAGGCCCCCGCTCACGAAGATGCCGACGTACGACAACCCGGCCGCGTCCAGGATGCGCCGCACGTCCTTGCTCAGCGCGAGGATGTCGCCGCTGTCCAGGCGTACGGCGCCCAGGCGCTGCCCCCGGGCTTCCATCTCTCGCCCGACGGTCGCGGCCTTGTGGGCGGCGGCCACCGTGTCGTAGGTGTCGATGAGGAGCGTGGTGTGCTCGGGGAACGTGCGAGCGAAGGCGCGGAACGCATCGATCTCGTGGGGGAAGGCCACGACGTAGGAATGCGCCATGGTGCCCGAGGGTGGGATCCCGTAGGCGAGGCCCGCGAGGACGTTGCTGCTCATGACGGCACCGGCGATGAAGGCGCAGCGCGCGGCCTTCATCCCCGCGTCGATGCCGTGGGTCCGGCGCAGGCCGAAGTCCACCACGGCCCGCCCGCGGGCGGCGAGGACGGAGCGGACCGCCTTGCTGGCGAGCACGGTCTGGAGGTGACAGAAGTTCACGACGGCCGTCTCGACCAGTTGGGCCTCGATGATGGGCGCGGTGACTTCCAGGAGCGGCTCGTCGGGGAAGATGACGCTGGCCTCGGGGACGGCGCGCACGGTGCCGGTGAAGCGCAACTCACGCAAGAATTCGAGGAAGGCCGCGTCGAAGCGATCGAGCGACCGCAGATACTGGATGGCGTCCTCGGAGAACTGGAAGCCCTGGAGGAACTCGAGGACGTCCTCCAGCCCGGCCGCGACGAGGAAGGACCGAGCCACGGGCAGCTTACGGCTGAACAAGCTGAACGTCGCCGGCTCGTTCATCCCCTCCCGGAAATACGAGGCGGCCATCGTGATCTCATACAGGTCGGTGAACAGCGCCGCGTCGCGAGCGACGAGCGGACCCGACGTGAACGTCCCGCATGAGCATGTCGCCATCGTCATGGGCGCAGGCGTGCATTCTGGATGCCGAGATCCGTGATGCGGTGCTGGCCTCTGCGTCGCTTCCCTATCGCTGGGCAGGGTCGGCCGGCCTGCGGCGTGGCGGCCTCACGTGAGGCACGCGCGCCGCCCCCGGCGGTCCTGTCGTCGGGCAAACAGCGCGGCCACCGACATCCGGGACGGCATCCAAGCTGCAACACCACCGGCGAGAACGCCCGGCCGGCAAAGCCGCGGAGGACCGGCCCGCTCCCCTCGGGGCAAGCCGCTCCGCGTAGGGAACGGGCGCGTACCATGCGAGCAGAGCGGTGAGGCGCGGATTCGGGCGGAGCATGTGTCTCCTCAGCACGATGGCTGCAGGCGTCGCGGTGCTGGCCCTCGTCATCCGCTTCGGGCCGGCCGCCACGCTGTCGCTGACCCTGGCGCTCCCCGCCACCGAGGCATGGCTCGCACCCGTCCTGCCGGATCCGGTCCGTGAGGACATCATCCTCGCCGCCGAGAGCCGGAGGATTCCCGCCGACCTGTATCGACCGGCGAAGGCGCGCGGCGCGCTCCTCCTCATCCACGGTCTGTCGCGGGCCGGCCGGCGACACACGGAGCTGGTCCGACTCGCCCGCGTGCTCGCGCGACACGGAGAGCTCGTGCTGGTACCGGAGTTCGCGGGGCTGGTGGCGTTCAGGCTCGGCGGCACCGAGATCGACGAGATCCTCGACGCCCTCCGATACCTCACCGAGCTCAGCGACGCGGTGGGCATCGTCGGCTTCAGCTTCGGAGCCGGTCCCGCTCTCCTGGCCGCCGCAGAGGTCACCAGCCTCCGGCTCGTGGGAAGCTTCGGGGGCTACGCTGACCTGCAGAACGTCATCACCTATGTCACGACCGGGGTCCACACGTTCGGCGGTCGACGCTACGCGCAGCGCCAGGAAGAGTACAACCGCTGGAAGCTCCTGGCGCTGCTCGTCGGCTTGGTTGACAGCGAGCGGGACCGCGAGATCCTCGGGGCCATCGCGGAACGAAGGCTGGAGAATCCCGCGGCCGACACCGGTGAGCTCGGGGTGAAGCTCGGCCGCGAGGGACGCGCCGTGCTGAGCCTCGTCCTCAACAGGGAGGAAGGCGGGGTGGCGAGACGGCTGGCCGATCTCTCGCCACGAGCCCGCGATGTGCTGGCGTCCCTGTCGCCGCTCGCGGTGGTCCCTCGGCTGCGGGGACGCGTGCTCATCGCCCACGGGGCGGCGGACGATTCCATCCCGTTCACCGAGAGCCTGCGGCTCGCCGAGGCGGCGGGGGGCCGCGCCCAGCTGGCGATCCTGCACACCTTCCACCACACGGGCCCTCAGCCGTTCTGGCGGTCGCTGCGCGCGCGGGTGCAGGACGGGTGGAGCTTGTTTCGCCTCGCCGACGCTCTGCTGTCGATCGGCGGACGCCGCACGCAGAATCCGCCGCCGACATCCCGAGCCCGCGACGATGGCCTGGATCGACATCGAATCGGCGCGACAGAGGAGCGGGCGATGGGGACTCTCCTGACCGGTCCGCGAGCGGTTGCGCACTCCGGCGCGGCATCAAGGCCGGCATCAAGGCCGGCGCCGCGAGGGTCCGGAATCAGGATGTGCTTGTACCCGGGTCTCCTCCATGGCCCGTGACGGGCCGGAGCCGACGGTCCTCGTGCAACTCCACCTGGAAACCGAACGTCCGACTCTCGCGATTGATCGTGTCCCTGAGCCACCCGGCGTCGGCGCGGGATGCGCGGCGCAGCCTGAAATTCCTGATCTGCATCGGGGTGATGTGCAGGGTGGAGAGCCGACCACTGACCGCGTCCACGCTCGGCACGTACATCAGCGTGAGGTCCTCCCGGAACTCCTCGTCGCCGCCGATCCCCTCGTAGTCGTCGAGGAAATCGCCGCACCCGTAGAGGACGAGCTTGCCCTCGAACACCTCGATCGGACGGACGTGGTGCGAGGAGTGTCCGTGCACGACGTCCACGCCCGCCCGGATGAGCCCGTGGGCGAAGCGAACGTGCTCTTCCGGAACGGCGAACCCCCAGTTGGTCCCCCAGTGGATGGAGGCGATGACGACGTCGCGGGGGCGCTTGACGCTCCGGACCATGGCCTGGATCTGGTCTATGGTTGCGTCCGACAGATCCTCCAGCAGGTTGACGCCGGGCCGGTCGTGCGTCGCGGCCCAGCTCGGAAGGATCCCACTCGTCTCCGTCCCGAATCCGAAGACCACGACGCGGCCCCGGCTCGGGACGTCGATCACGGCAGGCGCTCGTGCTTCCGCGCGGTTCCGACCCGCGCCCGCGCTCCTCACGCCGGCCCTCTGCAGGGTCTCCAGCGTCTCGATCAGGCCTGAGGCGCCGTAGTCCAGCACGTGGTTGTTGGCGAGCACACCGCAGTCGATCGCCGCCGCGTGGAGGGAGGGCACGTTGTCCGGGTGCATGCGGTAGTGGATCCCTTTGCTCCTCCAGTGATCGTCGCTGCGCGTGATGCTGGTCTCCAGATTGACGATCCGCGCATCGGGCTGCGCGAGCGCGAGCTCCTCGAGCGCGTCGCCCCAGATGTAGGCAAAGTCGACGGGCCGCGGAATCGGACCGTTGGCCCGCTCGGCCAGCTCCACGTACAACTCGGCACTCCGGGCCTCCGCCTCGTGGAGGCGCGGATCGCCGGGGTGCGCGAGGATCTGGTCAATCCCCCGGCCCGTCATCACGTCGCCGCACAGGAAGAGCGTCAGGCAGCCGTCAGGCGCGCGGGTCACTCCGCCGCGAGCGAGTCCTGGAGCGCCCGCAACACGTCGATGTCGCTCACAACCCCACCACGCCACGGGTGTCGGAGCTGACCACGGGCACCGCGCCGATCTTGTGCTCCACGACGGCGGATCGGGTCTTCCGTTTCATCGCTCGAAGCGCGCCGCCGGCAGTGCCTGTTTCTCTACCACTACTGGGTGCATCCGCTTTCCGTTTTCGATCCAGGTGTGCGTGAACGGGCGGGAATGGCTGGCCCGCCAGCTGGACGCGTCGCGGGTGAAGTATGTGCGCCCGGGATAACTGTTCTCGGCGCATCCGGGAATTCAGTGGAGCACCTCCGCGTAGGCTCACCTACTCGCGTCACAGAATTGGGTCACAACGCCGGGATCACCTCGTGCGTCAGGATGCGCAGGGTGCGCTGCATCGGTTCCACTGGCAGCAGTCCGCCCGGATTCAGCTCGGCGACGA
>CAZWXA010000390.1:0-4218 GCA_964637755.1 uncultured bacterium
TGCTCCCGGCGGTCCTCGATCCACTTGACGGGCACCCCCGTCCGCATCGCCGCCAGCCCGATCAGCGCGATGTAGGGGTAGAGGCTCGACTTGATGCCGAAGGAGCCTCCGATGTCCGCCGGCACGATGAAGCGGAGCTTGTTCTCGGGCAGCCCCAGCACGCGCGCCGTCAGCGGATGCATGATGAACGGCCCCATGAAGTTCGACCACACCGTCAGGACGCCCTCGAGCGGGTCCCAGCGCGCGATGATCCCGTAGGTCTCGATCGGCGTGGAGCTGTACTTCGGGAATCGGAAGCGCTCGCGGATGACGACGTCCGCTTCCGCGAAGGCCCCGTCCGGGTCCCCGTAGACGAGGCGGCGGTGGCCGGCGAGGTTGGTGCCGACGGCCTCGTGGAGGACGGGCGCCCCGGGTTCGAGCGCCCGCTCGGGGTCGACCACCGCCGGCAGCGGCTCGTAGTCCACCCGGACGGCGTCGGCCGCGTCCTCGGCGCGGTAGCGGTCCCGGGCGACGACGACGGCCACCGGCTCGCCCACGAACCGGGCCCTGTCGGTCGCGGCGCAGTAGTAGTGGACGGGGGCCGCCACGCCGACCGAGAACGGCTTCGTCGCCGCGGCGACGTCGGCGCCGGTGATGATCCCGGCCACGCCGTCCATGGCACGGGCGGCCGCGAGGTCGTAGCCGCGGATGCGTGCGTGGGCGTGCGGCGACCGCACGATCGCCGCCGCGTACGCGTTCGCGAGGGGCGGATGGTCGTCGATGAAGGCGCCGCGCCCGGTCAGGAGGCGCCAGTCCTCGACACGCTTGACCGGCCGGCCGATCCACCGCTCCGCCTTCGCCGCCCCGGGCTCCATCCCGCGCACGGTACACTCACGGCCCCGGGGGTTGTCAATGCCGTCGGCCCGCGCCGGTCCACCATCGTGTGCGTGCCCTCCGGCACTTCCCCTTGACCCGCCCGCGCTTGCCGCCTAGCATGCGCGTGGCCGCGGTGCCGCGCCGCGGCGCGGAGCTCACCGCTCATCCGGAGGACACCGATGGCGTCTCACCACCGCCGCGCCCTCTCTGCCGTCCTCGCCCTCGCGCTCGGCCTCCTGACCGCCGCCCCCGCCGCCGCCCAGCTCATCGTCGTCGGCAACGACGAGAAGGTCGGATGGGACGACGCCGGCCGGCCGGTGCTCGGTCCGCCCGGCCGCGACTCCATCTCGATCGTCGACATCGCCAGCCGCGAGGCGCCGGCGATCGTGGCCAGCCTACCGCTGATGAACTCGATCTTCGGGCCGCCCGTGAACCTGGCTGTCACCCCCGATGAGCGGCTGGCCATCGTCGCCAGCTCCATGCAGTGGCAGCCGGACGGCCCCGGCTGGAAGGCGGTGCCCGACAACAAGCTCTACGTCATCGACCTCGCGGCGAGGCCGCCCCGGCACATCGCCACGGTGGAGGTCGGCAAGCAGCCCTCCGGCCTCTCGATCAGCCCGCGCGGCGACCTCGCCCTCGTGGCCAACCGGGCCGACAGCTCGATCAGCGTGCTGACGATCCACCACGACGAGGTCAAGCTCGTGGACACGGTGGCGATCGGCGAGCAGGTCGCCGCGGTCGTGTTCGCGCCCGACGGCCGCCGCGCATTCGCGGTGAAGTTCCCGGGCCACAAGATCGCCGTCCTCGAAATCGCGGGCGAGACGGTGACGTATGCGAAGCAGGACCTTCCCGTCGGCCTCTGGCCCTACAACCTCGGGGTCACGCCCAACGGCAAGCTCCTCCTCACCGCCGACAACGGCAACGCCGGCGGCCCCGACGGTCACGTCGACACAGTGACCGTCGTCGACATCGAGGCGGCACCGCCGCGGGTGATCGACAAGGTGGTCATCGGCGACGCCCCCGAGGGGTTCGCGATGAGCCCGACCGGCGAGATTGCCGTCGCCGTCCTCCTCGGCTCGCGCACCGCGCCGAAGGGCGCGTGGTTCGGCGGCAAGAACGGCAGCGTTGCCGTCCTCGGGATCGACGGCAAGAAGGTGACCAAGGTCGGCGAGGTGGAGGTCGGCGGGCTGCCCGAGGGCGTCGTGTTCAGCCCCGACGGCAAGTACCTCTACGTCGGCAACTTCCTCGACCGCGACGTATCGATCCTGAGGGTCGACGGCACCACCGTCACCGACACCGGCAAGAAGCTCGTGCTGCCCGGCCACCCCGCCTCGATGCGCGGGCGGGTCCAGTGACCTGCGGCGTGCATGACGCGCTCTGGTCCCTGGACCAGGGCTTCACGCGGATGGCCCGGCTCCGGTTCGTCGAACCTTATCTTCCGCGCTGAAGAGATCCGGAGGCGGAGATCCCGACCGCCGCGGCCAGGCGCGGCGGGCCGCATCCGGCCGGTCGTGGGCAAGACCTTCCCCCTCACCCAGGCGGCGGCCGCGCACCGGTACATCCAGGAGCGGCGAAACGTGGGCAAGGTCATCCTGACGACGGGATGAGCTGGCGCAGGGGCTGATGACCGAGGGCGGTCTCCGCGGCGGAGATCGGGCAGCGAGTCGACGAGGCCACCGAGGAGTTCCTGGCGGCGATCGCCGCCGGCTCGCCCGCCGTGGCCCACCGTCCCCCAGGACCCGGCGAGTGGAGCGTGGCGGAGGTCGTGGACCACGGCCACGAACTGCGGGCCCGCTTGGAGCGGGCGGGTGCCAGGCCGCTTGCGGACGGTTGCCCTCTATGAGCTAGCAGCCGCAGGTCGCAGTGATGGCGTCGATCGCGGCTTTGCGCTCGGCGTCGGTCCCCGCCAGCTTGGGTTGCTCGCGAGTGATCGCGAGCCCGACAGTGAGCAGTGCGGACCGATAGTCCTGCAGCTTCGCGTCCCGGACCGCCGCCGCGTCCTGGACGTCCCCCAGCCGCCCGGAACTTGCGGCCAACGCGGCCCCGGCGGCCTGCGCTTGACCCGTAGCCACTCCGGTCAGCTTGGCCCCCTCGGCGCGGTACTCGTCCGCCAGCTTGCTGATGAGGGTGAAATGGGTGTTCTGCAGCTCGGCGAACCGCTCGTGTAGCGCTTGATCGGACTGCGCGAGGACCCGGGGGAGAGAATCGCGCAGCAGCAGGCGATCGAGCTCCGGCTCGGGGCGGTAAGGAGACCGCCCCAAAAGGTCGCTGACGGGACCTCGCCACGCGGTTCGAACCGGGCGACCCCAGCTTGACCACCCGTTTGACAGCGGCTCGGGTTCTGGGGCATCGTCCGGCCATGCACTTCGGGATCTTCATCGAGGAGATGCGCCGGGGAACCGACCCGGCCGCCTGGTTCCGGGAGACCCTCGAACTCGTGGACGCGGCCGAGGCCTGGGGCCTCGACGGCGTGTGGCTCGGCGAGATCCACTTCAGTCCGGCGCGTTCGGTGCTGTCATCGCCGATGGCGCTGGCCGGCTTCATCGCCGCCCGCACCCGGCGGGTGCGCGTGGGGACGGCCATCACGGTCCTCCCCCTGAGCCACCCGTTGCGGATCGCCGAAGACGTCGCCACCGTGGACCAGTTGAGTCAGGGGCGCTTCGATTTCGGGATCGGTCGCAGCGGCTCGCCGCGCGCGTACGACGTCCTCGGCATTCCCTATGGCGAGAGCCAGGCGCGGTTTGCCGAGACCCTGGACATCCTCCGCGCGGCGTGGAAAGGCGAGCGGTTCAGCTTCCAGGGCACGTTCTTCCGGTTCGAGGACGTCACGGTCGGGCCGCGACCGTACCAGCTTCCACACCCACCGATGCGGATGGCCGCCAATTCACCCGAGACCTTCGCCTTCGTGGGCCGCGCGGGATTGCCGCTGTTCATCGGCCTCCGGGACCACGGCATTCCCGAGCTTCGTACTCACCTCGCCACCTACCGCACGGCCTGGCGCGAAGCGGGCCATTCGGGAGACGGTGACGTCTGCCTCCGGATCCCGATCTACGCCGGGAGCACCGAGACAGCGGCCGTCGAGGAGCCCTACGAGAACATCACGTACTTCTTCCGCCGTCACGCCGAGCTGACTCGCTCGGGGCTCGGGCGCGGCGACACCGGTCCTGCCGATCGGCGCCAGACGAAGGTGCACCAGCTCGACCAGCTGTCGTACGACGACATCTTGCAGACGCGCGTCGCGTTCGGCACCGCAACCGGCCTGGTCGATCGCCTCGGCCAGTTGCGGGACGACCTCGGCCTGACCGGGATCGTCGCCGAGCTGAATCCGGGCGGACTGCTGCCAGTGGAACCGATGCAGCGCAC
>CAZWXA010000391.1:0-4189 GCA_964637755.1 uncultured bacterium
CCCGGCAGCTCGGGGTCTGACGACGAGTTCCGGTTCAGCCTCGGCCTGCTCGGCGTCGGCGCGCCCGGAACCCGCACGGGAATCGGGTTCTGATCCCGCAGGTCGATCTCATGCGCCAGCACGCGGCGCTTCGGGAGGAGTTGCTGGAGGCGGCGGCGCGGGTGCTGGACTCGGGGCGGTTCGTGCTCGGGGCCGAGGGACGGGCGCTCGAGGCCGAGGTGGCGGTGCTCTGCGGCGCGCGGCACGGGGTCGGCGTCGGCTCGGGGACGGACGCCCTCCGGCTGGCCCTCGCCGCGCTCGAGATCGGGCCGGGCGACGAGGTCATCACGTCGGCGTTCTCGTTCATCGCGTCGGCGTCGGCGATCCTGATGGCCGGCGCGACGCCCGTCTTCGCCGACATCGATCCGGAGACGTATACGATCGATCCGGCCGCGATCGAGCGGGCCCTCACGCTCCGCACGAGGGCGATCATCCCGGTGCACCTCTACGGCCATCCCGCGGCGATGGACCAGATCGGGGAGCTGGCGCGCGCCCGGAAGCTCGCGGTCGTCGAGGACGCGGCGCAGGCCATCGGCGCCACGTTCGCCGGGCGGCCGGTCGGGTCCTGGGGCGACGTCGGGTGTCTCTCCTTCTATCCGACGAAGAACCTCGGGGCCTGCGGCGACGCCGGGATGCTCGTGACGGACCGCGAGGACCTGGCGGAGCGGCTCCGGATGCTGCGGGATCATGGGGCGGCCGGGCGGTACCGGCACGTCCGGCTCGGATGGTGCAGCCGCCTGGACGAGATGCAGGCCGCGATGCTCCGCGTGAAGCTCCAGAGGCTCCCGGCGTGGACCGAGGCGAGGCGGCGGATCGCCGACCGCTATCGCTCGCTCCTCGCAGGCCTGCCGCTCGTCCCGCCCGTCGAGCGGCACCCGGCCCGCCACGTGTACCATCAGTTCACCGTCCGCGCGGACGAGCGCGACGCGCTCGCGAAAGCGCTCGCCGACCGCGGGGTCGGCACGGCCACGCACTATCCGCTGCCCATCCCGGGCCAGCCGCTCTTCGAGCGCGCGGGCCGGCGCCCGGGCGAGTGGCCGGCGGCCTGGCGCGCCGCGCGCGAGGTGCTATCGCTGCCGTGCTTCCCGGAGCTGACCGACGCCGAGATCGAGGCGGTCGGACGCGCCGTCCGCGAGGCGCTCGACTGACGTGGAGCGGCGGGCGGCCGGCTCACCGCGACCCGCGCGAGCGCGCTCACCACGGGCGGAAGATGACGCCCTTCTGCTGGAGCAGCTCCTTGATCCGCTGGATCGCGTCCTGCTGCGGCTCGTCGTCCGGTAGCTGGAGGTCGTACTCGATGTCCGTCGTCACCTGGTCGCCGACCCACACGGTCTCGATCCGCTCGGGCTCGACCGTCGTCCGGATGAGCTCGAGGTCCTCCTGGGTCAGCTCCCCCGCGGTCACGATCAGGATCGCCCCGGCGTCCAGCATGATGTTGGCCACCTCGGCCAGCCGCCGCAGGTGCTCCTGGCGGTTTTCCTGCTTGCGGTCGATGTCGGCGTCGACCCCGTACAGCACGTTGCCGATGCCGAGGAAGTACACCACCTTGCCGTCCTCGAACAGCCGGGCCTCCAGGTCCCTGGCGAGCGTCTTGCGGTCGACGCCCCGTCCGCCCGTCACCAGCAGGAGCGTGGGCTTCTGGTTGTATCGCTCGGCCCGGCGCTCGAGGGAGATGGCGCTCGGCTCCCACTTGTAGTTCCGGAGCAGGACCTTGTCGCGCACCCATGCCTGCCTGTCCGGAAGCGCTTCCCGGACGATGCCGCCGCCGCGGATCTCGAAGTCGTCGACGATCACGAAGCGGCTGGTCGCCGCGATGTCGTCCGCGAGATCGAAGGCGATCGGCTTGTTCAGCTGGAGCACGCATTCGGCCACGTCGTGCCGGTCGATGCGGGTCTTCTCCTCGGCCACGCCGAGCGTGGAGGCGTCGATGACGCGGGTCACCTCGTCCAGCCGGGTGAGCACCCGCGCCGTCCCGAGCTTCAGGACGTACTCCTTCTTCCTGACGAGCGGGTCTTTCCCGAGCCAGAAGAGGCTCACGCGCAGGCGCGTCGTGACCTTCGGCCGGGGCTCGTGGGCGAGCGTGGCGATCTCCCCGCGGGCGACGTAGATCTGCTCGTGGAGCGTGAGCCCGGTGGCCTGGCCGGCCGCGGCCTCCCCCGGGCGAGGCCGGTTGAACGCCTCGATGCTCTTGACGCGGCTCTTCTTCCCCGACGGGAAGAAGACGACTTCGTCGCCGGCCTTCACCACCCCGGTCTCGACCGTGCCGGCGATGATGCGCCGGTCGTCGCCCTGCCTGGTGAACTTGTAGACGTCCTGCACCGGCATCCGGAAGGGCTTGTCGATCGCCGGCGGCTCGCTCTCGAACTGGTCGAGGGCCTCGAGCACGGTCGGCCCCGCGTACCACGGCATGCTGCTCCCCCGCCGGGCGATGTGGTCCCCGTGACGGCCGCACGCCGGAATGAAACAGGCCGGGCGGACGCCGAGGTGCCCGAGGAATTCCCCGTAGTCGCGGGCCACGCCCTCGAAGGCCCCTCGATCGTACCCGACGAGGTCCATCTTGTTGACGACGACCGCGATCTGCCGGATCCCGAGCATCGAGAGCATGTACCCGTGTCGCCGCGAGTTCTCCTGGACGCCCTCCTTCGCGTCGATGACCAGTAGCGCGGCTTCCGCCCGCGACGCGCCCGTCACCATGTTCTTCAGGAACTCGATGTGACCCGGCGCGTCGATGATGATGTAGGGCCGCCGGGGCGTCTTGAAGAAGACGCGGGCGGCGTCGATGGTGATCCCCTGCGCCTGCTCGTCGCGGAGCGCGTCGAGCAGGAAGGCGTACTCGAACGGCTTCGCGTGGCGTTCGCACATCGCCTGGACCTGCTCGAGCTTCCCCTCGGGAAGCGATCCCGTGTCGGCGAGAAGCCGGCCGATGACGGTGCTCTTGCCGTGATCCACGTGGCCGGCCACGACCACGTTCATCCGGCTCGTCGCCTCCGGGCTCGTCATGTCATGCCGCCGGCCGGCGCGGTCACCGGCTGACCGGCATCGTCTCCACCGAGCCGCCGGGCAGCACGGTCATCCAGGCGCGCGATCGTCCGTGGCGGTCGTTGAGGACCACGCGCGCGGGGCCGTCGGGCTGCACCGAGAGGGACGCCCGGGCTTTCCCGTCCTGGCTCAGGACGAGACTCGAGGAACCGTCCGGTCGCACGGCAACCTCTCCGTGGGCTCTCGCGTCGGCGAGATCCAGGACGTATATGCCCTCCTTCTCCCCGGCCACCAGCTTCGCGACGCCGTCATCGCCGAAGAACGTCAGCGCGCCGGCTCCCTGCGGTGGCACGGCCAGGCTCGCCAGCGCCTTGCCGTCCTTCTGGTAGAGGCGGAGGGCGGCCGATCCGTCCGCGCCCGCCTGGAGCGACGCCCGGGTCACGCCGAGCCTGTCCGAGAGAGTCAGCCCGGATGGCGACACCCGGACGGGAGCCCCGCTGCTCTCGAAGAACACCAGGGCCGGACTGCCGTCGCCCGACGCCTTGAGCGTGATGTCGCCGGCGCTGGACTTGCCGACGAGCTTGACCGTCGGATTGCCCTCCCGATCCACCGTGATCCATGCTCGCGGGACGCCGGCCGTGTCGACCACCGTGAACCGGCGGGCCACGATCTCGTCGGGGACCTTCGGCTTCGCGGCCCCGGTCAAGAGAAGGAGTGCCGCCCCCAGCGCGGCGGCCACGCTCATGAGAACGAACCACGGGGACCTTCGGGCGAGTCGGTCGAGGCGCTGCATGCTGGTCCTCCCCTTCGGGCCGGCCGGGCGGGCCCCGCAACCCCGGAATCTCCAGCAGTATAGACCCGCGCCGCCTGACGCGACGCGCTCCGCCTGACATCCAGAGCGGTCGGACCACACGGTCGGACCACAGGGAAAGTGCCTTCGGTATTCATCATCCTCGAAAGACGGGCGCGAGGGCATGACGACGGAACAGAAGATCATCGGAGCGAAAGTCGGGCTCCCCCGGGCCTGGATCGCGCACGTTCGCGCGGCGGCAGCATGAGTGGGCAGCGCCGGGTTTTTCGGGCGCGGCGGTCGACAGGGAGTAGTAAAATCACGCAAGTGTACAGACCGATCACGGGAATGACCGGCTTCGCCGGCAACCGCCTCCCGACG
>CAZWXA010000392.1:0-4139 GCA_964637755.1 uncultured bacterium
TGAGCTGGCCGCGCCCGCCGTCGATCAGGACGAGATCGGGCAACACGCTGCCCTGCTCCAGCGCCCGGGCGAACCGGCGGCCCAGCACCTCGCGCAGCGAGGCGAAGTCGTCGGCGCCGGACACCGTGCGGATGCGGAAGCGCTTGTAATCGTCCTTCTTCATCGCGCCGTTCTCCCAGACCACCATGGCCCCGACCTGCTCCCCGCCCTGGATGTGGGAGATGTCGTACCCCTCGATCCGGTTCGGGGGTCCCGGCAGGCTGAGGGCGCGCTGCAGCTCGTCCAGGACGACCTGCTGGCGATTGCCACGCGCGAGGAGATGGTTCTGCAGCGCGATCGCCGCGTTCTCCTCGGCCAGCGCCACGAACTCGCGCTTCCGCCCGCGTCGGGGCGCATGGAGCTCGACGCGCCCCCCCCGGAGCCGCTCGAGCCACTCGGTGACGAGGTCCGCGTCCGGCACGGCCTCCGACACGAGGATCTCCGGCGGGGGCGCGACGCCGCGGACGTAGAACTGCTGGACGAATGCGGCGATCACGTCGCCGTCGCGGAAGCCCGCCACCTTGTCGAAGAAGAACGCCTCCTGCCCGAGCAGCCGGCCCTTGCGCACGAAGAACAGCTCGACGCAGGCATCGCTGCCCTCCCGGACCACGCCGATGACGTCCTGGTCCACCGGCTCGGTCGAGATGACCTTCTGGCGCTCGCGCACCTTGTTGAGGGACTGGATCTGATCGCGGAGCGCGGCAGCGCGCTCGAACTTCATCTCCGCCGCCGCCCCTTCCATCTCCCGCGTCAGCACTGAGGCGAGGTCCTCGTCCTTGCCGTCGAGGAAGGCCTGGACGTCGCGGACGGTCCTGGCGTACCCCTCCCGCGTCTCCCCGCCGGTGCACGGCGCGTTGCACCGGTGGATGTAGTACTGGATGCATGGCCGCGGGAGCGTGCCGTCGATCGTGATGCGGCAGGTCCGCAGCGGGAACAGCTGGCGGGTCAGCCGGAGGGTCTCGCGCATCGCCGTGGCCGGATAGAAGGGCCCGTAGTAGGCGGCGCCGTCGGCCTGAACCCGGCGCGCCACGACGAGCCGCGGGAAGTCCTCGTTGGTGGTGAGCTTGAGGAAGGGGTAATGCTTGTCGTCCCGGAGAATGATGTTGTACCGCGGCCGGTGGCGGCGAACGAGGTTCGCCTCGAGCATCAGGGCCTCGAGCTCGTTGTCGGTGACGACGTAGTCGAGGTCCCGGATCTGCCGGACCAGCGAGTCCGTCTTCGGGTCTCTCGGGCGGGACTCGTGGAAGTACGACCGGACCCGGCTGCGGAGCGACGCGGCCTTGCCGACGTAGATGACGGCGGCCCGCGCATCCTTGAAAAGATAGACTCCCGGGCGGTCGGGGAGCCGGCCGAGCTTGTCCTCGAGCGTCATCACCCTCGCGCCCCCCGAGCGGCCGGGCGCCGCCTCACCGCGCCGACCGGTCCGCCGCGGACGTCAGCGGACCGCGAGGTCCCGCCTGCGGAGCGCCTTGATGCGATCGCGCAGCTCCGCGGCCTGCTCGAAGTCCAGCCGCCGCGCGGCGTCCTTCATGCGGGCCTCGAGGTCCTTGATGTGCGCGTCGCGCGCGGCCGGGCTCTCGAAGGCGTCCTCCGCCCGCGGTTCCACCTCGACCGTGTAGTAGTCCCGCTCGTACACCGTCTGGAGCAGGTCCCGGATCGAGGACCTGATCGACTCCGGCGTGATGCCGTGCTCGGCGTTGTACGCCGTCTGGAGCTGGCGGCGGCGGTCGGTCTCGCGGAGGGTGGCGGCCATCGAGTCGGTGACCCGATCCGCGTACATGATGACCTCGCCGCGGACGTTGCGCGCCGCGCGCCCGGCGGTCTGGGTCAGCGAGGTCGTCGAGCGGAGGAACCCTTCCTTGTCCGCGTCGAGAATGGCGACGAGCGACACCTCCGGGATGTCGAGTCCCTCGCGCAGCAGGTTGATGCCGATGAGGCCGTCGAACTTGCCGAGGCGCAGGTCCCGGATCACCGCCACGCGATCGAGCGTGTCGATGTCGGAGTGCAGGTAGCGCACCCGGAGCCCCGTCTGCTGATAGTACTCGGTCAGATCCTCGGCCATCCGCTTGGAGAGGCACGTGACCAGGACCCGCTCGTCCCGGTCGGCGCGGCTCCGGATCTCGTGGAGGAGGTCGTCCACCTGCTCTCTCGCCGGCCGCACGGTGATCGCCGGGTCCGTGAGCCCCGTGGGCCGGATGATCTGCTCCGCGACGGCGTCCCCGGCCAGCCTGAGCTCGTAGGGGCCGGGCGTGGCCGAGACGTACACGGTCTGGCCGGTGGCCGCCGTGAACTCCTCGAAATTCAGCGGACGGTTGTCGAAGGCCGATGGCAGCCGGAAGCCGTACTCGACGAGCGTCTCCTTCCGCGACCGGTCGCCGTAGTACATGCCCCCGATCTGGGGCACCGTCACGTGGCCCTCGTCGATGATCACGAGGGCGTCCTTCGGCAGGTACTCGATCAGCGTCGGCGGCGGCTCCCCCGGCCGCCGGCCGGTCAGGTGGCGCGAGTAGTTCTCGATGCCGTGACAGAAGCCCAGCTCGCGCAGCATCTCCATGTCGAAGAGGGTCCGCTGCTCGAGCCGCTGCGCTTCGAGCAGCCGATTCCGGCTCCGGAGGAAGGCGAGGCGCTCGGCCAGCTCCTCCGCGATCGTCTCCAGGGCCCGCTCGAGCTGGTCGGCCGGCGTGACGTAGTGGCTGGCCGGATAGATGTCCGCGCGGGCCAGGTGGCCGAGCACGGTGCCCCGGAGGGGATCGATCTGGCGAATCGACTCGACCGTGTCGCCGAACAGCTCGATCCGCAGGGCAAGCGACTCCTCGTTCGCCGGAAAGATCTCGACGATGTCACCGCGGACGCGGAAGGTCCCACGATGGAAGTCGTAGTCGTTGCGCTCGTACTGCATGGCCACGAGCTGCCGCACGATCTCGTCCCGGTCGATCTGCTGGCCTTCGCCGAGCGAGAGGTGCATCCCCTGGTACGTCTCGGGCGCGCCGATGCCGTAGATGCAGGACACGGACGCCACGACGACGACGTCCCGGCGCTCCATGAGCGAGCGCGTGGCCGAGTGCCGCATGCGATCGATCTCGTCGTTGACCAGCGCGTCCTTCTCGATGTACGTGTCGCTCTGCGGGATGTACGCTTCCGGCTGGTAGTAGTCGTAGTACGAGACGAAGTACTCCACCGCGTTGTCGGGAAAGAACGCCTTGAACTCGCTGAAGAGCTGGGCCGCGAGCGTCTTGTTCGGGGAGATGACGAGGGCGGGCCGGCCGAGGGCGGCGATCACGTTCGCCATCGTGAACGTCTTCCCCGATCCGGTGACGCCGAGGAGGACGACGTGGCGCCGCCCCTCCTGGAGCAGGCGCGTGAGGCGCTCGATCGCCCGGGGCTGGTCGCCGCGCGGCTCGTAGTCCGCTCGGAGCGAGAACGGCGCCATCGCCGCCGCTGCTGGACGCGCCGTCGCCTCCCGGCTCAGGAGGTCGACGGGATCGCGACGAGGTACTTCCGCCAAGAGTCCAGGAACGAAGGGCCGTGGGGATGCCGGAGGACGTGCACCGAGAACAGGAACCGCGGGTGGACCGGGTCTCGAATGAGCCGCATCCCCGCCTCGTCGACGAGCCGGTTGCCCTTGCGCAGGTTGCACCGGAGGCAGGCGGCGACGACGTTCGTCCAGCTCGTGTCGCCGCCGCGCGAGCGGGGCAAGACGTGGTCGACGGTCAGCCGGTCTCCGCGGCGGTTGCAGTACTGACAGGTGTACCCGTCCCGGCGGAGGATGTTCTTCTTGTTGAACGCGACCCGGTCGAGGAAGGGTTTCCGGACGAAGACCGCCAGCCGGATCACGGCGGGGAGCGGAAACGTGATCGAGGGTGACCGGACCACGCGTGGCGACGCCTCGACGCTCTCGGCCTTGCCGCTGAGGAGCAGCGTGATCGCCCGTTTGGCGTTGGTGAAATGCAGCGGCTCGAACGTGTAGTTGAGCACCAGCACCGCAATGTCGTCCATCTTGCCGGCTAACCCGGACAATTCATGAACGGATCACCCGAGAGGCGGCCGGGTCCTGTCGCGGCGGGCAGCCCCATTCGGCTCGCCACCCCCGCCCGGTGTGG
>CAZWXA010000393.1:0-4130 GCA_964637755.1 uncultured bacterium
ACGCACCAGACGCGGACGGGGGTCGCGCCCACCATGACGGGATCGGTGGCGGTCAAATCGCCCACGATCACCGCCACGAGGTAGGTCGACATTGGGATCGTGTCGGCGAAGCGGACGGTCTTCTTGCCCGGGGTGGGCCCCGGCCCCGTCTCGACGATCCGCGTGTTCGAGACCGTGGCCAGCGCCTCGTCTACCACGAGCGTCACGGCGAAGACCGCCTTGAAGGCGGGCTCGTCCCAGCACGGGAAGGCGCGGCGGGCGTCCGTGGCCTCGAACTGGGTCGACGCCAGCACGTGCTCGACCCCGTCGCTGTCCCGGTACCGGCTGCGATAGAAGCCGCGGAGCTTGTCGTTCAGCGCCCCGGTGAAGGCGATGCGGAGCCGCCAGGGGCCGGGCGCGAGCGGCTCGTCGAACACGAGCCGTGCCCGGTCGTGCTCGGGCACGAGCTCCGCACGCCCGCCGACGGTGCGCCCGCGCTCGCCGGTAGCGCTGACGGCGCCGATCTCGAGGTCGACCGCGTTGAGGAGGACTTCCGCGGTGGCCGCGTGCACGGTCACCGCGACGGTCTCGTCCCCGGCGAAGGTCGCCGAGGCCAGGTCGGGCGTGAGCGTGAGGTCATAGCGGCTCGGGACGACGGTGCGTGGCAGCCGGTGCGGGTCGCTCATGCCATTCGATCGCTCCCGGGCCGGGCGCCCCCGAGCGAGGGCGGGACGCTCACCTCCCGAAGACCTCGCGAAGGAGGTCGGTGACCCGGGCCGCCGGGTCCGTGCGGATCTTGCGCTCCTCCTCGCCCAGCACGTGGAAGAGCCCGTCGAGCCCCTTCGCCACGACGTAGTGGTCGATGTCGAAGTCCTCGCCGCTGAACATGGTGAGGAGCTGGGCTCGCCCGAGCAGCTCCTTGTACTGGCGCGTGACGCCCACCTCGCTCGTCGCCTGCTCGACCACCGGGCGGAACGCCGTCGCGAGCTTGCCGCTCGTCTTCGCCTTGAAGTACTCCGTGGCCGCGGTCTGGCCGCCGGTGAGGATCTTGCGGGCGTCGTCGAAGCTCATCTCGCCGATCGCGTCCCAGAAGATCTGCCGGGCGAAGGGGGTCGCGCGCTCGGCCGCCCGGTTCAGGCTCAGGACGAACTCGTCGACCTGGGAGCCGAACCCCACCGCGCGCAAGCCGCGCTCGAGCGTCCTGAGCTTCTCCGGCATCAGGATCTTGATCGCCTCGTTCCTGAAGAACCCGTCCGCCCGACCGGTCAGGTTCACGGCATTCTGGCTGCCGATCTCGAGAGCCTGCTTCAGGCCGGCGATGACCCGGTCGTTGCCGAGGTCGCCCTGGCCGCCCGCGCCCAGCTCCTTCAGCCCCTTGAGGAGCCAGTCGAACTGCGCCGACGCCGGCGCCGCGCCGGCGAGGACGACGGCGACGACCACCAGAGCGTGACGCATTGGCCTCACCTCTCGAAGTCCCGGCCGGCCCGTCGAGCGTCCGGCCGGGGGCGCCTCACCACGCGGGGGGGCCCCGTCATCCCGTCCGGCTACGCCATCAGCTCGAACTTCTGGAGCGAGCGGATCTCGCGCGGCGGGTTCTCGTGCTGGCCCTTGAAGGTGTACGCGACTTCGGCCACGTAGAAGTCGCCCCGCGAGTCGACGACGACCCCGTGCGGCGCCACGAACTCGCCCGGCCCCTCCCCGTAGAAGCGGCCGCCGACGCGCGCGATGAGGTCGCCCTTGCTCGAGAGGATGCTCACGCGGGCGCCGAGGTTCGGCACCGCGGCGTTCACCGCGAGGCTCGTGGGGATCTCGCCCACATAGAACGTCCCCCCGTTCCGCCGGTCGGCGAAGAGCCCGCAGGGCCGGTGCAGGTTGTTCCACTGGGCGAGGTACCCGCCCTTCGAGTCGAAGATCTGGATCCGATGATTCTCGCGGTCCGCGACGTAGACCAGTCCCTCGGCGTCGGTGGCGATGTTGTGCGGGAGGTTGAAGCAGCCCGGATCGGTCCCGCCCTCGCCCCAGGAGAAGAGGTGGCGGCCCTTCGGGTCGTACTTGTGGACCCGCGAGTTCCCGTACCCGTCCGAGATGTAGACGTCGCCGGTCTTCGGGCAGAGTGCCACGTGGGTCGGGCGGTTGAAGGGCTTGCCCCCCTGCAGCTCCGCGGGCGTGTCGGGGTCGCCGATCGTCAAGAGCACCTTGCCCTCGGGAGCGCACTGGTGGATCGTGTGCCGGAGATCGTCGGTCAGCCAGACCGAATCGTCCGGGCCGATCGTGATGCCGTGAGCGCGACCGATCAGCCCCTCGCCCCACGAGCGCAGGAACCGGCCCTCGCGGTCGAACACGATCACCGGGTGCTGGCCGCGGTTGAAGACGTACACGTTGTCCTTCCGGTCCACCGCCACCCCGGCCGCCTCGACGTAATGCCAGCCCTCCGGCAGCTTCCCCCAGCCTTCCACCGGCCTGTACTTCATTCTTCCCTCCCGCGATGCGCGTCCAGTACCATGGGGCGCCATGCCGCTGGCGCCGGTCAACAAAGTCACACTGTACTACGAGGTGAAGGGCAGGGGGAGCCCGCTCGTCCTGGTCCACGGCGTCGCCTGCGGCCTGCGGCTCTGGGACGCGCAGGTGAGCGCGCTGTCTGCCGCCCACCGCGTCATCACCTACGACGTGCGGGGCCACGGCCTCTCGGACGCCCCGGCCTCCGCCGCCGCCTACTCCCAGCCGATCTCGGTCGAGGACCTTCGCGGCCTGCTGGACCATCTCCGGCTGCGGCGCGCCGTCGTCGGTGGGCTCTCGATGGGCGGCAACATCGCGCTCAACTTCGCCCTGGCCTATCCGAAGATGGTGCGCGCCCTGATCATCGCCGACACGGGCGCCGGGTCCGACGGGACCGATCAGTGGGTCGCCGACTGCCATGCCTACGCCCGGGCGCTCGAGACGGGCGGGCTGGAGGCGTTCGCCGACATGGCCATGAGGAGCCCGCTCTTCGCGCGCTACGCCGCCCGGGGGCCCGAGGCCGCGCGCTTCATCCGCTCCTGCCTCATGACCCACCGCGCTCGGGGCATCGCGCACACGGTGCGCGAGGTGCTGGCGAGCCGGCCGACCATCTACGCGCTGGAGCCGCGGCTCCGGGAGCTGGGCGTGCCGACTCTCCTGATCGTGGGCGAGCACGACGAGCCTTGCCTGAAGGTCCACCGCTTCATGGCCGACACGATACCCGGCGCGAAGCACGTGGTCCTCCGCGGCGTCGGCCACCTGACAAACCTGGAGGCGCCCGCGGCCTTCAACGCGGCGGTGAGGGGTTTCCTGCGTGAGCACCTGCCCACCTCGGGCCGGCGGCAGCACGTCGCACGGCGCTGAGGAGCCGGACCAGACGCGGCACTCGGTCCGCGAGAATCATCGCCTCCGCGAGGCGATGCCGCGCACGAGGGCCAGCAGAGGCGTCAGGCGGCGGCTCCGCTACCGCCCGAACATGTACTCCTTGAGGTAGCGGTTCTCGTGCGCGGTCTCGTCGAGCGTCACCTTGACGACGTCTCCGATGGAGACCATGCCCGCGAGCGTGTCACCGTCCATCACCGGCAGGTGCCGGACCCGGTTGTTCGTCATGAGGCTCATGGCGTGGCCGATGCCGTCGCCCGGCAGGCCGATGACCAGGTCCCGCGTCATGGCCTCGCGCACGGGAATCCGCGCGAGCTGATCACTGCGGTGGAGACACTCCCGCAAGACATCCCGCTCGCTGATGAGCCCGACGGCGCTGCCCTCCGCGTCGACCACGAGCAGAGCGCCCACGCGGTGCTGCATGAGGATTCCCACGGCTTCCTGGACGGTCTGATCGGGGCGGACGGTGTAGACCTGGCTTCCCTTGACCTGGAGGATGTCTCGGAGCGTCATCGTCGCACCTCCCACGGAAGGGATCGATCGAGCCTCGAGTCGGTGGAAGCGGAAGCTGCTGTGAGTTGATCGTAGTCCCCGGCCCCTGCCAGGTCAAGCTTCGTGCGGGTGGGAGTGTGCCTCGCGGCTCGCGGCGAGCGGCCGCAGCACGGCCGAAGCCGCCCATGCTGGCCAGGAAGTAATCGTCGAGCCGGGGGCCCGTCGAGGGGAGAGAGTCAGAGGGCCCTGGCGGCCTTGTACGCGTCGTAGATGCCGGCCAG
>CAZWXA010000394.1:0-4120 GCA_964637755.1 uncultured bacterium
GGCGCCGGCTGGACCCCGGCCCGCGTGTCGCGAAAGAGCTGGCGCGCCTCCTTGGGCGACAGGGTGTGGTAGGGCGGCCGTCCGGCCGCGAGGGCCAGGTCGATGACCGACTGTGCCTGGGGCTCGAGTCCCATGTTCTCCTCCGCTCGCGCGAGCACCGCATGGGGGTCATCCGGCGGCGGCGCGCGCGTGGCTTCGGGTGTTGATGGTCGCGCGACCGGTACATTACCATTCCCCGGGCCCCCGCGTCCCCGGGCCCCCGCGGGTGAGCCTCGCCGCCCTCACGGGCATGGCGAAGCGCGGCCTCGGCGCTGGCGATCCAGGAGGTCATCTTCATGGTGCTGGCGCGGTTGATCGAGAAGATCGCGACGGGGGCGCTGACGCTGAGCATTGGCGCCACGCGGCCCATGGATCCCCCTCGCGCCAGCCACCTCGGATCTGACGTGGAGCCGCCGCTGACCTGACGGGGTCCGGCGGGGAGCCTCTCGGCCGGAGCGTCCAGAGCCGCCCGGCTTGGCGCAGGTGGCCAGCCCGTGCGCCGGCTCCGGTGGTCGAGCGCCGGACATCGGCTCGCCCCCTCCGACCCTTGATCGCGCCGCCGATATCCCGGGCCAGCATCAGGCGCCGGAGTGGCTCCCCGCTCCCCGGCCTGCTCCCGGCGATCGTCGCCCGAGTCCCGCAAGGCCGGAGATCTCCGTGTGCCACTTCCCGCGGGGGGTCATCTGCACCAGAAAATCGATGCAGGGGTCTCCTTGTCAAGTGATCGCCCAGGTGTTCACGTATCCAGCGTGCCGCGCCGCGCCGGCCGGCAAGGGGGGGCGGATGGCTGGCGAGGCTCGCATCGACGTGCTCCTGAACGGCGCACCGGCGATCGTGACGGCGGCGTGATCGGGAGACGCTGCTCGACGTCCTGCGTGACGGGAAAATCCACGAGATGTTCGACGCCGGCGGAGCCGGGCCACCACGACCGACAGAGCTTCCTGGCGGGCGCTGATCGCAGGCATCGGGCGCAGCCGGCCGCAGAGTGAGCGGGCGAATAGGGGAGAGGGGTCCCACATGAGGGGAAGGCACGGGCGCCGCGCATCGTCGTCAGTGTGTGACCGTGGTCGGGAGGGCGGAAGAAGGGGGCCCCGGTGGGCCGTCACCGTCGGGGCACTCGCCACGGCCCTGACCGTCCTCGCCCCGGCGGGGGGCGCCGTCGCGACCGCCGCTCCTCAGTTCACGGACATCAACCCCGACGACTCGGGGCCGCTGCCGGGCTGTCCTGCGCCCTGCCCGTCCGGTGGCTCGGGCGGACGCGTGCACCACCTCGCGAGCTCGATGAGCCAGCCGAACGAAGTCTATGCGGCAAGCGAACTCGGCGGTCTGTTCAAGAGCGTCAACGGGGGCATCAAGTGGTTCCACCTGGATGGCCACCTGCCCACGAAGGCCTGGGACGTCGCCGTCGATCCCGGCGGGGAGCTCGTGTACGCCACATCGTTCTACGACGGCCGGGTCAGCAGCGTCGCGGGCATCGAGGTCTCGCCCGACGGGGGCCAGACCTGGACCCGTCCGCCGACCGCCACGCCGCTTCCACTCTTCTGCGCCGAGCCTCGCCGGAGCCAGCCGTCCGGGTTCGGCATCGCGATCCGGCCGGGGACACCGGACGAGGTGCTCGTGGGCACCAACTGCGGCCTCGCCCGGAGTACCGACTTCGGTGCCACCTGGGAGTTCATCAATCCCGCCGCGGGCGGCGGCGACGCCCTGAGCGTGTGGGATGTGGTCGCGCTGCCCGGCGGGCTCACCTACGCCTGCGGCGAGGACGGCGTCATGCGATCGGCCGATGGGAAGACGGGGTGGCAGACACTTCCGGACCCAGTGCCCGGGATCGACCATCGCTACTGCTCGATGGCCGTCAACTCCGCCTTCCCCCAGATCGTCTTCGTCGTCTTCTCCGGCATCACCTATTTCGACCCGATCTTCGACGTCCGCGACTCGACGTACTTCGCCTCGTTCGACGGCGGTCAGCACTGGACGGCCATGCCTCACCCGGACGGAACCAACCAGAAGCGGGTGCCCATGGTCGCCACGAACCGCCGGTCGTACGGACTGGACGTGTGGGTGGGCGCGGGGAACCTCTTCCGGATCCCGTGCTTCCTGCTCGGAATCGTCCCCGTGTGCCCGGTGACGGACTCGTCGGCCTGGGCGGGGTCGTTCAGCGACGGCCAGGGCGACAACCAGAAGGCCCACGGCGACTCGGGGGATCTCCTGTTCGCCCCGAGTCTATCGGTGGACGCCTGTCCGGTCCTCTACTCGTCGGACGGCGGCGTCTACGTCAACTTCAACATCTTCGGCTGCCACGACCCGCTCTTCCTGAGCGCCAACGCTGGGCTCCACGCCCAGCTTCTCCTCGGGATGGCGGGCGTCGATCTGCCGGGCAGCCAGGCTGAGGGCATCTACATGGCGCTCCAGGACGTGGGGCTCTTCGGGACGTCGAACGCGGGGGCGAGCAAGCCCGCGTGGGCGCACGGCCTGGGCGCTGATGTGTTCGACGTGGTGGCTGACGCCGCGCAGGTGGTCGTCAACAACGGGGCCAATCCCCCCGCGAACCGGATCCTGCTGCGGGGGGATCCGGGCCCCAGCAATCTGGTGCCGGTTCCCAACACGCCGCCCCCGGCCAATCAGTTCTACACCACGTTCACCGACGTGGTGGACCGGTGGGGCCCTTCCTCCTACGTGCTCGCGACCACCGGCCCTGATGTCCTCTACACGACGACCTTGACGAAGCAGTCGGTCACGAACGGGACGGTCGGGTGGACGTCGCTGGGCTGGCCTGCCACCGCCGGCCTCCCGTGCGGCGTCCGCGCCGCCCGGGGGCGACTCTTCGTCCATGTCTACGTGATGTCGGGCGACTGCATCTGGCGGAACCAGAACCATCTCTGGGCGATCACTCCGGGCGTCACGCCATGGCAACGTCTCGACGACAACAGTGCGTGCCCGGGGGGCTTCGGGATCTTCGCGATGGATGCGGCACGGCCAGGCCGGCTGTACGCCTCCTGTACCGGAACAGACCCTCCGATCATGGTCCGGTCGGCGGACGGCGGCAACACGTGGGAGAGCGACCAGACCCTGACAGCGCTCATGACCGGGCCGGGAGTGTTCGTGCCGAAGTTCGACTCGCCGGACGATGGCGCCACGTTCGGGGGCGTCCAGCCGGTGATGGTCGCCTTCGATCGGCTCGATGCGAACCTCCTCCTGGCCGGCGGATACGAGTCGGGGGTCTTCGTCTCCAGCGACGGGGGCAAGGGCTGGGCCCTTCTCACCGATCCCTTCACCCCGGAGTTGACCGGGGTGCCTCACCTGCCCCGTCCGTTCCACGCGTACTTCGACCACGAGGGCGGCGGTCCCGTCCGTGCCTTCTACGTGGGCTCGGTCGGGCGAGGGGTCTGGCGCATCACGCCCGCGCACACGAATCTACGGCTCACGCTGACGGTCGAGCGAATCGCGTGCCGGCGGCCTGGCTGCCTGCCAGGCCCCTGCCTCCACTGTCCAGTCCTTTTCGGAGAGGAGCTGAGCTACGTGATCCGCGCGAGGAATCTCGGAGGCGGGCTCGCGGGGAACCTGATCCTGCGACACTCGCTGCCTGAGGGGTTCGCGATTGGGTCGATCCAGGCGCCGAGGGGATGGGACTGCACGGGGCCGGGGCGACGGGCCGGGGGCGACGTGCGCTGTACCGCGCGATCACTGGCCCCGGGCGAGGATGCGATGCTCACGATCCGGGGCGTGGTGGAAGTGCGCGAGGGGTCGGTACTGCGCGCCGAGGCCTCGATCGTCTCCAACGCCCTCGACCGGGACCCCGACGACAACCGGGCCGCGACAGCGAATCCCGTCGTGACGCGGCCGCGCGCGGGCCGCTGACGGGGGCGACATCCGAGGATCGCCGCCCGCGGCCTCCCCGGCGCAGCCCGGAGCTGCCTCAGCCGGCAGCTGCCTCGCGAGGCGGCGATCCTCAATGGCGAGTGGACCAGGCTCGAGCTCTCCTACGGCTGGCGGGGAGGCGACGCCGCCCTGACGGCGTCTGGCGGCGAGTCCCTGGGCAGGAGCACCCAGAGTTGCCCTTTCTCGCGCATGTGGCCGGCCA
>CAZWXA010000395.1:0-4097 GCA_964637755.1 uncultured bacterium
GGTTGTAGGTGCCGTGGGTCGCGCCCCCGATGTCGTGCTGGTGGGCCCGGTTGATCGACCAGAAGACCGGCCGGCCGTCCACGAACACCGGGAGCAGCACGGTGAGGTCCGGGAGGTGGTTGCCCCCGTGGTAGGGATCGTTCAGGAGGAACAGGTCGCCCGGATGGATCCGCTCCCTGAAGAAGTCGCGGATGGCGGCCACCGCCCAGGGCAGGGCGCCCACGTGGATCGGCACGTGCTCGGCCTGCGCCGCCAGCCGTCCGGCGCCGTCGAAGAGGGCGGTCGAGAAGTCTCGGCTCGAGTTCAGGATCTGCGAGTACGCGGTCCGCAGCATCGCCTCGCCCATCTCCTGGACGATGGCCTCGAGCCGGTGCTGGATGACGGAGACGGTGACGCGGTCGATCGTGCCCCGCGCGCGGGAATCACCGGCGCCGCCCGCGGAGGCAGTCAGCGCCGCTCCTCGATCACGATCCGCGCGCCCGGCCGCCCCTCGATCCGGCGCGGGCGTCTCGAGCGGCGGGGTGTGTCCCCGCCCAGCTCGGCCAGGCCCGCGCGGATCAGCGTCTCGATTCCCGGATCCGGTGACGTCTTGGACGGCGAGATCATCGCGCCCGGTCGGCCCCGGTCGGTCACCACGAGTCGCTCGTGCGCCGGCACCGGCGGAGGTACCGGCTCACCCTGTTGTCCAGCTCCCTGAGTCCGATGGTGGCCATGGCCTGTCGATGCGTGGCCACACGATACGGCGAGGTGGCCCCATCTTCAAGGGCTCATTGCCCTCCGCCGCCGACAGGCAGGTCTTCGAGCCATGACGCCGTCAGCGCGCCGCGAGCGCGATGAGCCGGTGCGCGATGCCGCCCGCCAGGAGCGCGAGCACGATCGTGAACCCGGAGATCAGGAGCGCACGCCGCCAGCCGAGCTCCCTGGCGAGGACCGCCACGGTGGCGATGCACGGGATGTAGAGCGTGTTCACGAGCGCGTAGGTGAAGATCTGCGCCTTGTCCATGAACTGGAGCATGTCGCCCGCGCCCGCGCCGTACTGCGCGATCGCGAGCGTGAGCAGGAGCTGGAGGGCCAGCTCCTTGCGCAGCACGGCGAAGATCAGGGTGAGGCCGGCCACCGCCGGCAGCCCGAGCCAGCCCTCGACGATCGGCCGCAGCGGCGCCGTGAACGCCCACACGAGGCCGGTCTCGTAGATCACGCCGAGCACGAGGCTCCCCGCGAGGACGACGGGCGTCGCGACCCACACGAAGCCCTTGAAACGGTACCACGTCTGCCTGAGCATCGTGCGGACCGAGGGCGCGCGGAACGGGAACATCTCCATGACGAGTCCCGCGGACCGCCCGGGGATGACGCGATTCAGCCAGAAGCCGGCGCCGAACCCCAGGCCCGCGACGACGAGATAGATCAGCACCGCCGCTTCCCAGCCGACGTACTTCGCGACAGCGCCGGCGATGACCGCCGTGCGGGCGCTGCACGGCATGAGGCAGACCAGCGTGCTCGCGAGGATGCGCTCGCGCATGGTGGCCAGGACGCGCGTGCCCATGATCGCCGGGACGTTGCAGCCCGCGCCCGCCACGAGCGGGATGACGGCGCGCCCATGGAGGCCGAGCCGGTGCATGAACGGATCCGTCAGGAACGCCACCGCGTTCAGGTAGCCCGTGTCCTCGAGCACCGACAGGATCAGGTAGAACGTGAGGACGTAGGGGATGCCGACCGCGAGCGCGGCGTTCACGCCGGCGTCCACGCCCCAGCCCAGGCTCCGCGCCGCGACACCGTCGCCGAGGACGAGGCCGATCGCGGCGCGGATCGCGGGCGACGCGGAGGCCCCCCAGAGCCCGCTCAGCAGCGTGGAGAGCAGATCGCCCACGAAGAAGAGCCCGGCGAAGAGCCCCGCGAGGACGAGCGCCAGGAGCGGGAAGCCGGTGGCCGGCGAGGTCGTGAGCCGCCAGAACCGGTCCTGCGTCCTCGACGGCGCGCTCACCCGCGTCGTCACCTTGGCGGCGAGCTCGCCCGCCAACCCGTGGCGCTCGCGCGCGATCCGGATGGGCGCCGGCTCGTCGTGGCCCTCGGCGATGCTCGTGGCGGCCTCCCGCGCGTGCGCGAGAATCTCCGTGGCCTCGGGGAGGTGTAGCACCCACCCGACTGTCTCCTCGTCCTCCTCGAGGAGGAGCACGGCGACCGCGCGCGGGGCGAGGCGCCACGGGAGCGCGACGCCCTCCTTCGCGAGCCGGTCGGCCAGCGTCCCGATCGCCTCCTCGACCTCCCGGCCGTAGCGGGGCGTGGCGGGCGGGACGCCGCTCGCGCGCGCCTCACGCAGCGCCACCTCGAGGAGCCGATCGAGGCCCAGGCCCCGCACCGCGACCGTCGGCACGACCGGGACACCGAGCAGGCGCGCGAGGCGGAGGCTGTCGATGCGGAGCCCCTGGCGCCATGCGTCGTCGACGAGGTTCAGCGCGATCACGACACGGAAGCCGAGATCGAGGAGCTGCAGCGGCAGGTAGAGGTTGCGCTCGAGGCGCGTGGCGTCCACGACGGCGAGGACCACGTCGGGCTCCGCGTCGAAGAGCGCGCGGCGCGCGACCCACTGGTCCTCGGAGGTGGAGCCGACGGCGTAGGTCCCCGGCAGGTCCATGACGCCGATGTCCTGATCCTTGAAGCGGGTCGTGGCGAGCTGGACCTCGACCGTCTTGCCGGGATAGTTCGCGACCACGACGCCCATCCCCGTGAGCCGGTTGAAGACGCTCGACTTGCCGACGTTGGGATTTCCCGCGAGCGCGAGCGTCCACGGGAGCCCCTTCTTCCACCCGGTGATCTCGCGGTGGCAGCCGCGCACCTAGACTTCCCTCACCAGCACGTGCGCGGCGACCGTGCGGCCGAGCGCGTAGCGGGCACTGCCCACGCGCACCAGGATCGGCCCGCCGAACGGCGCGCGCTCTTCCACCTCGACCTTCGTGTGCGGGAGGAGCCCGAGCGTGGCGAGGGACTTCAGCAGCTCGGGCTCCTCCCGCTCGACCCTCAAGATTATGCCGCACCGGCCCGGCGCGAGCCGGTGCAGCGGTGTTCCGTGCACCATGGAGATCGCGCCGTCGGCCGACGGGATCGGGTTGCCGTGCGGGCAGCTCGCCGGGCTCCCGAGGAGCTTCGCGAGTGCGTCGGCGACGTCGTCGGAGAGAACCGGCGTCAGGCGGCAGGCTTCCTCGTGCACCCGCGCCCACGGGAGCGCGAGCCGGTCGGCGAGGAACCGCTCGAGCAGGCGATGCTTGCGGAGGAGGCCGAGCGCGATCCGCTCGGCCTTCGCGGTGAGGACGATCCGGCCGGCCGGATCGGTGCGGACGAGCCCCTGCCCCTCGAGCGCGCGCACCCGCTCGGCCGCCGCGGCGTGATCGAGCCCGAGCCGTTCGGCCAGGGAGGACAGGAGAGCGGGCGCGGCCTCGCTCCCGAGACGATAGAGCGCGTCGAGGCACTCGAGCAGAGGCGGCGGCATCCGCGGGGCGTCCATGGCTCCACGCAGGAATGGAGCAAGCGGGCTGCCAGGAGGTTAGGCGCCCCTAACCTCTTCGCGGCAAGGGAATCGTCTGCGAGGGCTCGGCGCCGGTGTTGGGGTGAGCGCGCCCCATTCGGGGCGACGACAACCCGGTCTTCACACGAGCGCCGCGCAGGGCGCAGGGGCGTCGAGCAGGGTGCCCGCGCGTACCAATAATCAGGGGTCCTCAGCAGGATCTGAGAGTCGAGATGCATACCATAGGTATTGCGATGGACACAGAGACGATCGAAAAGGGCGTCACAGCTTCGCGTAATTGGGACAGGCCCGGCCCTCCTCGGAGGGGGCTCGGCCCGTGCACCAGAAGGTTGCGGGGAAGGGCTTGGGCCCAAACACGCGAGCCAACGTAAGCCAGCTTGGCGGCCTTTCTGGGTCGATCGTTCTATTGACCCCTCTCGCGTGGGCACGTAGGCTGCGGCCAGGAGTCTCCGCCCGCGACCACGGTGGCTCCGGGGACTCCGCGCCTGGATGGCAGAGCCCGATCGACCGCGCTCGCCGAGTCCCTCGTCCCGCGCCCGACCTGTCATCACAGGCGGTCGAGGAGGCATGAATGGAC
>CAZWXA010000396.1:0-4065 GCA_964637755.1 uncultured bacterium
ACTGCCACGGAGGGCGCGTCGCCACCAGCTGCGACCGCTGCTCGTCAGCGCGATGACATCCGCGCCGAAGGCTTCGGCCTCGAGGAGAATCTCGGGCACCGGATCACCGAATCGGACGATGCATTCCACCGGGACACCCTCCAGCAGCACATCGAGCGATTCCAGATACTTCAGCCCTTCCGCCTCCAGTCTCGTCATCTCCTGGTCGGCGTACGCAACGACGCGGCCCGCCTCACTCTCGACGTGGCCCGGGACCGGGGTCACGTGGAGCAGCCGGACCGTCGATCCGGCGCTCCGAGCCAGGTCGGCAAGCAGGGGCAGCACGGCCTCAGCCGTCGGTGTTCCATCGAGCGGCACAAGAATTCGCTTCGTCATCAGTCCTCCAGTGTCTTTGGACGCAGAAACACCCCGAGGAGTTGCGGCGAGCGGGGTGCCCGGAGAATCAGCAGGTGCCCGAAGGGAGCCCACGGGTGCGTCGAGGACGGCGCAGCGCGCGCACGATGATGCGCCGGCCCAAGGCTCCGGGGTAGAGGGCGCGCGGCCGTTCCCGCAGCATCAGCGCCGGCGCCCTGGCAGGACGCGGGTCAGGCCGGGGCAGCGGATCCGTCAGGGCCCGGCGAGGCCGGCGGCGACGAACGCGCCGATCACCCGGGCCAGCGTCGCCGGATCCTTGTAGGGGAGACGACTGCTGGCGTCCCCGGCAGTGATCTGGGGGCTGATGCGGAGCACGTCATGGCCCGCGCGACGCGCGTCCTCCATGCGACCCACCTCCGCGTAGGTCGCGGCCAGGAAGGCGTGCGCGGGGAGCCAGTCGGGGTTACGGCTGGTGACGCGGTTGAGGGCGCGGATGGCGTCCTCGTAGCGGCGCGTCAGGTAGCAGGCGTGGCCGAGCGTGTAGAGATACTCGGCCGGGTAGTGGGGGTTGAGGCGCATGGCCTTCTCGACCGGCGCCATCGCTTCCTCCGGACGCCACCAGCTCAGAATCTCCCCGATCGTCCAGTGGACGTCGGCGTCGCTCGGCGCCAGGGCGACGGCTCGCTGCCCCGCCGCCAGCGCCCGGTCGTGCTCCTTCCTCCACAGCAGCACGAGGGCCAGCATCTGGTGAGCCATCGGGAGGGAGGCGTCCAGGCCGACCGCCCGCGTCGCGGTCGCGAACGCCTGGTCGATGGTGGCCAGATCCTGGCTCCAGCCCATGCTCCAGTCGCGGAAGTAGGTCTGGGCCCGCAGCCCCTCCGCCTCGGCGTAGTCCGCGTCGAGCTCGAGGGCGCGCTCGAAGAGACGCCGCGCTTCGAGGTTCGCCTCGCGCGTCGTCTGCCGGAGACGGTCGAGCCCCCGCAAGAGGCAGTCGTAGGCCTCCCGGTCGTGGGTCGGCCGGCCCTCGCGGCGCCGCGCCTCCCGCTGCGTGAGCGTCACGGCCAGCGCCTCGACGATGTGCCGGCTGATCTCGTCCTGGACCGCGAAGACGTCGTCGAGCCGCCGGTCGTAGCGCTCCGCCCACAGGTGGTGACCCGTGCCGGCATCGACGAGCTGCGCGGTGATGCGCACGCGGTCCCCCGCCTTGCGGACGCTCCCCTCGAGCACGTAGCGCACGCCCAGCTCGCGCCCGACCTGCTGCACCTTGACCGGCGTCCTCTTGTAGCTGAAGGTCGAGTTGCGCGCGATGACGAACAGCCCGGAGAGCTTGGACAGGTCGGTGATGAGGTCCTCGGTGATCCCGTCGCTGAAGTAGTCCTGGTCGGGGTCCCGGCTCATGTTCTCGAACGGCAGCACGGCGAGCGACGGCGTCTCGGGCGGCTCCAGCGCCCGGGGCGTCGGCCCCGGCGCGGCCTGCGGCTCCCGCACGGGCACCCGGTAGACGCGGACGGGCTTCGCAATGTTCTTGACGGCGTGCTCGCCGAGGAACTCGTACTCGAGCGGGAGCTTGTTCTCGACCTGATCATAGGTCGTCCCCGAGATGCAGATCCCTCCCGGCTCCGCCACGTCCTGCACCCGGGCCGCGATGTTGACCCCGTCGCCGTAGAGCCGCTCCTCGTCCGCGATCACGTCGCCGAGGTTGATGCCGATCCGGAACTCCATCCGCCGGTGCGGGGCCAGTGGGGCGTTGCGGCCGGTCAGCGCCCGCTGCACGGCGATGGCGGCCGTGAGCGCGTCCACCGCGCTGGCGAACTCCGCCAGCAGGTTGTCGCCGGGGGCGTCCACCACCCGGCCCCGGTGCTCGGCGATCAGCGCGGCCATCAGCTCGCGGTAGGCAGTCAGCGTGCGAACCGTCGCTTCCTCGTCCTCGCCCATGAGCCGGCTGTAGCCCTGGACGTCGGCGCTCACGATGGCGGCCAGCTTCCGCCGCATGACTCCCTCAGCGACCGACGAAGGCCCGGGCCCGCGCGATCTCCGCCCGGTCGCCGTCGGCGCGAGCCGTCAGCTGAAGGAGCCTCGCGTAGTTGGCCCGGGCCACCTCCGGGCGCCCGGCCAGCTCGGCCGTGCGGGCGGCGCCGTAGTAGCCGCGCAGGCGGTTCGGCTCCTTCTGCTGGGATCGCTCGAACTCGACCAGGGCCTCGGTCGGGCGGCCGGCCTCCAGCAGCATCTCGCCGAGCAGCTCCCGGGCCGGCGCGAGCGGCCCCGGGGTGACGGGATGCTTGTCGCTGGCGTCCTCGCGATCGGCCGCCTTGCGCATGAGATCCAGCGCCTCTTGCCGCTTGCCCTCGCCGAACCGCACCCACGCCGACGCGATCTCGGCCTGGATTCCGACCTGATCCGCCCAGTAGAGCTGGCGGGCGCCGGCGAGGGCGGCCTCGAGGGCTTTCAGGCGCTCGATCCCCTCCCGGGCGCGGTCCGGGTCACCGCTGCGCGCGGCGCCGAGCGAGCGGGCGAAGACCGAGACCGCTTCCGCCTGCGGGAACTTCTGCCAGGCGAGGGTCGGGGGGTGCGGCGTCAGCCTCGCCGCCGCCGTCCACTCGCCGCGCTCGAGGGCGTAGCGGGCCGGCGACGCGGCGAAGGCGTACGCCGTCACGAAGGCCTCCACGTCGACGGTGGCGATGGCCCCCATCTCGTCGACCAGCGCCCTGGCCTTCGCGTCGCGTCCCTGCTGCAGGTAGGCGTAGACCATGTAGTCCATGGCGTGCAGCGCGTTGTACGAGCCCTGGCCGAGCTGCGCCGCGGACAGCTCGGTCCTGGCCGCATCGGCGGACAGGCGGTTCGTCTCGATCGACTCGTCCCAGTACCCGAGCCGGGTGAAGATGTGGGCCGGCATGTGAAGGGCGTGGGGGGCGGACGGGGCGATGGCCGCGTAGCGCCGCGCCGCCGCGAGCCCGCGGGCGGCGATCGGCGGATAGTCGTAGCTGTGGATGAGGTAGTGCACAGCGCCGGGGTGGTCGGGATGCCGCTCGACGACCGCCTCGAGGATCGCGCCGGCCTTCAGCTGCTGGGAAAACGTCTTGTCGGTCGGCAGCGCGGTGGCGTCGAGCAGGAGCGCATGGAGGACCTTCGCCTCGACGTCGTCGGGGTAGCGCTCGGCCACTCGCCCCATCGCCTGCTCGAACGCGACGGCCCGCGTGCGATGGTCGACCCGTTGCGCGTCGTCGTAGAAGGCGCCGAGCGCCGCGACGTAGTCGCGCTCTCGCTGGGTCGTGACGCCCACGTCCCGCGCCTTCGCCAGCGCCTGCCGGCCCGCCACGAGCTGCTTCTCCGCGGGCGGCCAGCCGAAGGGGTTGCCCAGCCGGGTCATGGCGATCCCCCAGTACGCCATCCCGCAGGACGGGTCGGCCTCGGCGACGGCCGCGAAGGCAGTGGCCGCCGGATCGAACCAGAACGAGTGGAACATCGCCATCGCGCGGTCGAACGCCTTCTCGACGGCCGGCCGGCACGACGTGGCGAATCTCACCGTCCCGAGCTTCTCTTTCGCACCGGGTTCGGCCGCGTCGTGTCCCCGGGCGACCACGGCACCGCCGAGTGTCATGCCGATGAACAGAAGGACCGAGCATGCGATCTTCATGCTGTTTTCTCCTCCAAGGTCTCGACTCCAGGCTCTGCGCGACTCCCACCATCCTCCATGTGTCATCCTACCCCAGG
>CAZWXA010000397.1:0-4051 GCA_964637755.1 uncultured bacterium
GCGCGACCACCTGCCCGAAGATTACCTGGTCTACTACGACATCAGGGTCCAGCTGGATCTCTGCATTGCCTATCACGGCGAGTCCAGGCTGATGGCCGAGCTGGGCGAGATCATCGACCGTTGCGAGCGGCTGCTGAAGCACGGGAGAGAGGTGGGGACATGAGCGAGTTCATGGACGAGTACGGGGAATCGCTCGAGACCGAGTTCCGGAAGCTCGGCGAGGCGCTGCTCGGCGAGACCGTCAAGCTCCTCGCGCCGAGCGAGCCGATCAAGCTGACTCCGGACGCGACCGTCGACGACGCGGTCGCGAAGATGGTGGACAGGCGCCGGGCTGCGGTCGTGATCGTGGATGCCGCGGGCCGGCTGATCGGGATCTTCACCGAACGGGACGTCCTGACACGTGTTCTGCGCCAGCGGCGCGATCCGGCGCGGACCACGCTCGCCGAGGTGATGACCGGGGAACCGGAGTCGCTGACCGCGGACGATCGCATCTGCTACGCGGTCAACCGCATGCACGCCACCGGCTACCGGACGGTTCCGCTCGTCGACGCCGACCGGCGGCCGATCGGCGTGGTGACGGTCAACGACGTGGTCGGCTGGCTGGCCGAGATCTTTCCCGAGGCCGTGCTGAACCTGCGGCCCGGCGACAAGCTCAAGCGTCCACGGCAGATGGACTCCGGCTAGTCTCGGCGCGGGCCGGCGCTCCGCTTCCGGGACTCCGGGATCGAGGGCGATGGCGCAGCCGGCGCGAGCAGCGGAGCGGCGCGGCGACGCGGGCCGGCCGATCCCGCCGGGTCACGAAAGCCGGGCGAAGAGGCCGGACCACGGAGGATCGGCGCCCCCACCCAGGGCGACCGCGGTGTCGCTCGCGAACTCGATGGCGATCGGGCCTTCGTCCGCGGACGGGTCGATCTCGACGGCGATGCGCATGGGGGACCCTGGCCACCGATAGGTCAGCTCGCCCCGAGCGCCTTCGGTGCGGTCCCCCTTCAGGACCAGTTCCCACTGCGTGCGCGCCCGCTCGGCGGAAGCAGCGCGCATCCGCAGGCCGAGGATCGTGACCGGGGGAGGCGGATTGGCCGGGCCCGGCGGCGGCGGCCAGGGCGGTGGCCCGACTCCCGACGACTCGACGAGCTGGACCACGATGCCGAGCGCCTGCTTGGGGTGGAGGAACGCCTCTTTCCAGTGGCGGAAGGAGTCGTCATGGCCGACGATCTTGTAGCCGAGGGCCTCGGCGCGAGCGCACGCCTCGCGCAGGCTCGGCACCTTGAAGGTCACGTGGTGGATGCCGGGCCCTCGCTGCGCGAGGAACCGGTGCACGAAGCCGCCGGCGCCGCGGGGCTCGATGATCTCGATACGCCCCCCGCCCCGGAAGCGCCAGCAGCCCCAGTTGAAGACCCGCGACGGTGCGCCAGAATCGGGCTCGCCGCCGAGCGCGCCCACCAGCACGGCCGGCGCGTCGGCCACCCTCGGGAGCGCGATCGCGACGTGGTCGAAGACGATCCGGCCCGGCGCCACTGGCTACTTCACGATGTCGAGCAACTCGACCTCGAAGACGAGCGTCGCGCCCGGCTTGATCCTGGGCGGCGATCCCCGGTCGCCATAGGCGAGGCCCGCCGGGCAGACGAGCCGGCCCTTGCCGCCGACCTTCATGAGCTGCAGGCCCTCGGTCCAGCACGGGATGACCTCGTTCAGGGCGAACACCACGGGCTCGCCCCGCGCGACGGAGCTGTCGAAGACAGCACCATCGGTGAGAGTCCCATGGTAGTGGACTTTGACCTGGTCGGTCGCCGCGGGCGCCGCGCCCGCCCCCGGGGCGATCGTGGAGATGATGAGGCCCGAGGCCGTCCTGACCGCCCCCCGCTCGCCCGCCGCCTGGTCGAGATACGCCTGGCCGGCCTTCTTCTCCGCGGCCGCTTCGGCGGTGACCCGGGCCGTGTGCAGGTCCTTGATCCGCGGCCCGTAGATCTGGAGGTCGACCTTCGGCTCCCGGCGCAGGACGCCGTCGGTGAGACCGGCCTTGACCAGCTCCAGCTCGGCCGGGCTCAGGTTGAACGAGGCGAGGTGCCGGCTGATGTTGAGGCCGACCGCATAGAAGGTCTTCTGCTCGTCGCTCTCGAGTCCCGGTTCCTGGGCCGCCGCCATCGACGCGAAGGCCAGGACGACTCCGAGCGACCAGACGACGGCGTTGCGCATGAGGGATCCTTTCCTGATACTGGTTTGTCGTAGGATAACTCGATCTCCCTGACTCGGAGGCCAGAATGCCGGAATCGATCCCCGCCATGCTGATCATCGACACGCTGAAGGACACCTTTCGCGCCGCGCGCGCGGCGCGCGCCGCCGAGGCGCCCCGCGCGGCGGACCGAGAGGAACCGCTCGGCTGGATCCTGAGCGTGCCGGACACGCACCAGAGAACGGTGCTCGCCGCCCTCGACAAGGAGCGCTCGATCCGGGTGCTCACCTGCGCCACCGAGGACGACGCCAACGCGGTGGCCGCGGGCCTCCACATCGGGGGCGAGCCCGTGGTGGTCATGATCCAGCACGCGGGTCTGTATGCTTCGGTGAACACGCTCCGCGGGATCGCCATCGACGGCCGCGTCCCGATCTTCTACATGATCGGCCTCCTCGGCCGCGAGCGCGACCGGGACCCGTCCGAGTCCCGCCACTCGATGGTGCGCTACTGCGAGCCGCTGCTCGACCTCTTCGCCGTGCCGCACGCGCGGCTCGAGGGTCCGGACGACATCCACCTGATCCCCGAGTACTACCTGAAGAGCCGCGAGCGCCGCGGCCCGGCGGCGGTGCTCGTCGGCCTGGAGACCACCTGATGGCCATGAAGCCCGAAGACGTGCTGCGCGTGATCGCGGCCGCGCGGGGAGACGCGATCTGCGTACCGACGATGACCACCGCTCCCGGCTGGCGAACGATCGCCCCGGACGACCTCTCCGTCGTCTGCGTCGGCTTCATGGGCGGCGCCGCGGCGCTGGGCCTGGGGCTGGCGCTCGCGCGCCCGGAGCGGCGCGTGATCGTCTTCGACGGCGACGGCTCGCTCCTGATGCAGCTCGGCGGGCTCGCCACGATTGCCGGCGCCGGGCCGCCGAACCTCCTGCACCTGGTCTTCAAGAACGGCGTCTACCACACGTCGGGAGCGCAGGAGACACCGGGCGGGCTCGCGGTCGACTACGTGATGATGGCGCAGGCCGCGGGCTACCGGAACGCCTGCGCGATCGAGCGCCTCGACGAGTTCCGGCGCCGCCTGCCGGGGTGGCTCACCGAGGAGGGCCCGCTGCTCGTCGAGCTCCACACGACGCTCGCGGACCAGACTCCGATGACCGCGCCGGGCGGAAACCCGTTCCACCAGCAGGTGGAGGATCTGCGCGCGAACCTGCTCCGGTCGCCGTAGCCGTCTCCGGGCGATGCGCGCGGGATCACGGCGTTCCTCGTGCCGACGGACACCCCGGGGTTCAGGGTCGAGCACATGTGGTGGACCTTCAACATGCCCACCGATCACGCCGAGGTGACCCTGACGGACGTCCGCGTCCCGCAGCGCGCGATCCTGCACCGGGAGGGCGAGGGCCTGGCCGTGGCCCAGCACTTCGTGCACGAGAACCGGATCCGGCAGGCCGCGTCGAGCGTCGGTGCCGCCCGGTACTGCATCGGCGAGAGCGTGAAGTACGCGCGGGCCCGGAAGACCTGGGGCAAGCCCCTGGCGGTGAACCAGGCCATCCAGTTCCCCCTCGCCGAGCTGCACACCGAGACCGAGATGGTTCGCACGCTCGTGTACAGGACCGCCTGGCACCTGGATCGCCAGGATCACCTGGCGGTCAGCGACATGGTCTCGATGGCCAACTACCGCGCCAACCGTCTCGTCTGTCAGGCGGCCGACCTGGCGATGCAGGTCCACGGCGGTGTCGGCTACTCGCGGCACAAGCCCTTCGAGCACATCTACCGCCACCATCGGCGCTACCGGATCACCGAGGGCTCGGAGGAGATCCAGATCCGAAACGTGGCCGGCCGTCTGTTCGGGTTCACCGGCACGCCGCGATGAGCCCCG
>CAZWXA010000398.1:0-4039 GCA_964637755.1 uncultured bacterium
CAAGGGGGCCTTCAGCGGGGCGGTCGCGAACAAGATCGGCCTCTTCTCGGCCGCCGACGGCGGCACCTTGTTCCTCGACGAGATCACCGAGGTGCCCCAGGCGCTCCAGGTCAAGCTGCTCCGGGCGATCCAGGAGCGTGAGATCCGGCGCGTCGGCGAGGCGCGAGACCTCAAGGTCGACGTGCGCCTGGTCGCGGCCTCCAACCGAGAGCTCGAACAGGCTGTGCAGGACAACATCCTCCGCGAGGACCTGTTCTATCGGCTCAACGTCATTCCGATCCACCTCCCGGCCCTCCGGGAGCGGCGGGCGGACATCCCGTTGCTCGTCGATCACTTCATCCACAAGTTCTCGGCCGAACTCGGCAAGGAAGTTCGCCGGGTCTCGCCGGAGGCCATGAGCGTGCTCGAGCAGTACCACTGGCCGGGGAACATCCGCGAGCTGGAGAACGTCATCGAGCGGGCCATCGTCCTCGGCGGGGGGGAGAGCATGCTCGGAGTCGAGGCGCTCCCGGAAAACGTCCGGCGGCCCCGGGTCGTGCAGGCTCTCGAGCCCGAGCTGCCCGAAGAAGGAATCGACCTCGAGGCGACGCTGGACCGCATCGAGCAGCAGTACCTGCGCCAGGCCCTCGAGCGCACCGGGGGCGTCCAGACCAAGGCCGCGGATCTTCTCCACATGACGTTCCGCCAGTTCCGTTACAAGCTTCAGAGGGAAGGCCCCGCCAGGCGTTCCGATCAGGCCGGCTGACAAATTCTGTGAGCCGGGTGACCAGGGCTGTCGCGTCCCTGCTGACCCGCGGCGGGTCCGGCATCCTGAAACCTGCCCGTAGCCAGCCAAAACCAAGCCGAATCCCTCTGTTGGGGGGCGGGAATCAAAAGTTCCCGCCTGGCATCGCGTCTGCATCAAGCCTGTCAGCAGGCATCTCATTTCCCGGCTCAGCCGGTGTCGGACAAGGGGGATCACATGACGAAGTTCTGGAACAGACGACGCGGCAAGCTCGGCAACCAGCGCGGCTTCACCCTCATCGAGCTGATGATCGTCGTCGCGATCATCGGCATCCTCGCGGCCATCGCGATTCCGCTTTACGCGAACATCCAGTCGCGTGCCCGGATCGCGCGAGCCCAGGCGGACGCCAGGACGCTCGTGAGCGCCGTCAGCATGTACTCGGCGACGTTCGGGAACCTGCCGGGAAACCTGACTGACCTGACCGCGGCGACCACCATCTCCGGCGTCACCGGCGGACCGTTCATGAAGAACATCCCCACGCCCCCCATCGGCTGGACCGGGTACACGTACAACTCGGCCGCCGACGGCACGTACACGATCACGGCCGCCGGCGACGGCACCACGGTCACGTCACCGTAGCGTCACACCCGTGAGCACCTGCATGGCGGGGGACACCCGGACCCCCGCCATGCGTCTGGCATGACCTCCCCGCGCTCGGCACTTGCGCCTTCCCAGCCCCTGGCGATCTGGCTGCCCCTCCTCGCCGGGCTGATCGCGTACCTGGCCGTGCTTGGCGGGGGCTTCGTCTGGGACGACAAGCACCTGGTCGTGGACAGCACGCTCATCCGGCAACCGTCACCGCTGCCTCTCCTGACCTCCGATTTCTGGCAGGAAGGTGAGCGGAGCGGCTTCTACCGCCCACTCGTGAGCCTCAGCTACTACCTCGAATTCCAGCTCTGGCACCTCTCGCCCGCGGGGTATCACGCGGCGAACCTGACGTACCATCTCCTCGCGACGCTCGCGGTGACCTGGGTCGCCTGGCTGCTGTTCGCCAGCCCCGTCGCGATGGCAGTCGCCGGGATCGCGTTCGCGGTCCATCCAATCCACACCGAGTCCGTCGCGTTCATCTCGGGCAGGCCGGACCTCCTGGCGGCCGCGTTCCTGGCTGGCTCGCTCGCCCTCTTCCTGCGGGCGCGACGGCTCGATCGCCAGGTGTCGGCGGGAAGCGTCGCGCTCTTCGGGGGCGCCCTCCTCTGCAAGGAGACCGCGATCGCCTTGCCGGCGATCCTCATCGCCGCCGAGCTGACGCTGGCGCACGGGGCAGGGGAATCGCCCGGGTCGGAGGCTTCCCCCTTCGCCCCCCGCTGGGGCCAGATCGCCCTCCGGCTCGCGCCCTATCTCGGCACGATGGGAGCGTACCTCGGTCTCCGGTGGGCCGTCCTCGGCGCTCCACTCGCCGCGAGCGGCGGCGGGGCCGGCTTCGGGGTGGGGGCGGTCATCGCGCTGAACGCCTTCGGCGACTACCTCCGACTGCTGTTCGTCCCCTACCCCGCGGCGCCGGAGCGGTTCCCGGATGCGTCGTTTTCGGGACAGTCACTGGCGGTCCTCGTCGTTCTGGCGGCGCTCGTCGCGACCGTGGCCTGGAACTGGAAGCGCTCGCGGATGCCCGCGTTCCTGGTCGGCTGGTTCATCCTGACCCTTCTCCCCGCCAGCCCCCTCCTGCCCGGACGGGCACCCCAGGTCGCCGAGCGATTCCTCTATGTCCCGTCGGCCGCGCTGGCGTGGCTCGCGGGCTGGGCGAGCATCGCGATCTGGACCTCCGCGTGGCTTCGGTCTCCGGCGCGGCGCCG
The DNA here is from genome assembly GCA_964637755.1 of uncultured bacterium. Classification (GTDB taxonomy): domain Bacteria; phylum Methylomirabilota; class Methylomirabilia; order Rokubacteriales; family CSP1-6; genus AR9. The sequence continues at coordinate 2,575 of CAZWXA010000398.1, forward strand.
GGCTCTCGTCGCCGCTGGTGTCGCGCTGGTCGCGTCGAGCGCCGGTCTGACAGCCCTCCGGAGTCTCGACTGGCGCGACGAGTATCATCTGTTCAGCCGCATGGCCGCATCGGAGCCGCGCTCGTACCTGGCCCCGCTCAACCTCGGTCACCTCCACGTCCAGTCCGGGGACACGGCGCGCGCGGAGCGCGAGTTCCTGCGGGCCCTGCAGATCAGGCCGGACTCGCCGCCGGCACTACTCGGTCTGGCGCTCGTTCAGAGCCGCCAGGGGGACAATGAGCTGGCGATCCGGTACGCCGAGCGCGCCCGAGATCTGGCACCTCGGGGCGACCTGGTCCACGCGCAGCTCGGGACGATCTACGGAGTGGCCGGCCGTCATCTCGACGCCGCCGAGAGCTTCCGCGAAGCCATCCGGCGGAACCCCCGGCGATTCCATCCGAGGGCGAACCTCGTGGTGGCGCTGGCCGAGGCGGGCAAGCGGCCGGAGGCCGCCGCGGCGCTGGCGGAGACGGAGCGCCTGCTGGCCGCAGAATCCTACCGGGATCCCGGGGACGTCCAGAGGGTCGCGTGGCTCCGAGAGCGACTGGAAAGGATGCCGGTACCGCGATGAGACGAACCGCCTTCCTCGCCTTCTTCATCGCCTGCGCGGCCGCGATCGTCTTCGGTAACACGCTCTCCTACGGCTTCGTCTGGGACGATCACTTCCTGATCGGCGACAGCTCCTTCGTCCGGCACTGGAGCGCCTTGCCGAAGATCTTCACCTCGCACTTCTGGGCGGGACACGCCGACTGGAAGATGTACTACCGCCCGCTCATCAACGTCACCTATCTCCTGGACTACAACCTCTGGGGGCTGAACCCCCTCGGCTATCACCTGACGAACGTCGTCACCCACGCCGCGGTCAGCCTCGCCGTCTTCTGGATCTGCGCGCTCCTCCTGGGCGACTGGCTACCGAGCTTCGCGGCCGCGCTCGTCTTCGCCGTGCACCCGGTCCACAGCCAGTCCGTCTCCTTCATCGCCGGCCGGACCGATCTCCTGAGCTCCCTGTTCTTTCTCCTGGCGTTTGGCCTCTACCACGTCTGGCGCCTCTCCGGTCGGTGGCTCGCGTATGCCGGATCGGCAAGCGCCTTTCTCCTCGCGCTGCTCTCGAAGGAGATCGCGGTCGTGCTGCCCTTCGTCCTCCTGGCCTACGAAGGGGCCTTCTGGCGGCCCCCGCAGCCGCGCCCCTTGCTCCGCCGGGCCCTGCGAAACATCGGCCCGTTCGTGCTGATCCTGGCCGGATTCCTGGTCGTACGGCTGCTGCTGCTCGGCGACGTGCTCCTCGCCAGAGCCGCTCCAGTACCGTCCGAACTGGTCCCCCGCGTCCTCACCACGCTGACACTCGCCAGCTGGTACGCGTGGGTCACCATGATCCCGTACCCGGTGAGCCCCTCGCAGTCGGCAAGCGTCGTGCTCTCCGCGCTGG
>CAZWXA010000399.1:0-4036 GCA_964637755.1 uncultured bacterium
CGACGAGGGTGACGCGCCGGCCCGCGGGCTCCGTGCGAAGGCTCTCGAACGTCGCATTCTTCCGCGCGAGAGCCAGGCCGCCGCTCGTCGTGGGGGGCGCGTTCGCCGTCCTGGGGAGGTGACTGTCCCGAGGCGTCGCGGTCGATCTTGGCGTAAGCTATCCGCGAGGACCGAGGGGATCATGTCGTTCACGGTACACGACTTCCACGACCTGCTGCGCTTGCTCGAGGAACGACCGGAGTGGCGGGCGGAGTTGCGCCGGGTGGTCCTGACGGAGGATCTGCTCCGGCTTCCGGAGCAGGTAGCCCGTGCACGACAGGAGACGGATCAGCGTTTCCAGGAGCTGGCAACGCAGGTTGCTGGCCTCGCCGCGCGGGTCGACACCCTCACGATCCGGATGGACGCTCTCGCGACGCAGGTGGGCGCTCTCACGACCCGGGTTGACGCTCTCGCGACGCAGATGGGCGTTCTCACGACGCAGGTCGGCGTCCTCGCGGGGCATGTCGGCACCCTGCGTGGAGAAAGCCTGGAACTGCGGTATCGGACCCGGGTGTTCTCGTACTTCGGCCGCCTGGTGCGGGGTTCCCACGCCCTCACACCCGACGAACTGACGGCCCTGCTCGAGGATGCCATCGAGGTCGCCACCGTCTCGGTCGAGGAGGCGCACGATATCGCCTCGGCAGACCTGGTCGTCAGGGGAAGACGCCCAACAGATGGCTCGACGGTCTACCTTGTCGTGGAGGTATCGGTCGGAGTCGGCCTGGGGGACGTTGAGCGCGCCCGGCGTCGGGCGGCATTGCTCGCGCGAGTCGGCGTCACGACACTGCCGATCGTCGCGGGCGAGTGGGTCACGCCGGAGGCCGCTGGCGCGGCTCTGAGCCTCCAGGTCTGGCAGCTGACCGACGGCCGCGTCGTCGCTCCCGAGCCTTCCGCGACCTGACGGTCACGAGCCGGCCGCGCCGTCTCAAGGCCGGGTCGTTCGTTCTCCGCGTACCGGGGTTCCCCGGAACGTGAAGCCGATGGCGACCGCCTCTCCGACCGGGTTCAGCATCGACTGGTAGCTCATCCCGTAGTCGGAGCGGTTGATCGTGAACTCGCCGCGGGCGACGAGTGCCTCGCCGCTGACCTCCACCTCGACGGGCACCTTGATCTCCCGCGTGACGCCGTGGATGGTGAGGCGCCCGACGAGGGTGACGCGCCGGCCCGCGGGCTCCGTGCGAAGGCTCTCGAACGTCGCCGAGGGGAAGCGGTCGACGTCGAAGAAGTCCTTGCTGCGGAGGTGGTTGTCCCGCCTGGTGATGCCGGTGTCGATGGAGGCCGCGTCGATGGTGAGCGTGACGCGCGCGGTGGCGAGGTCCTTCGGGTCGACCGTCACCTCCCCGCCGAAGCGGTGGAACTGGCCCTCCGCGTTGACGACCCGCGAGGTGGCCTTGAAGGTCAAGGCACTCGTGTCGTGCTGGATGCGAAAGCGGATGGGGTTCGCGGCAGCGACGGTCCAGACGGGGAGGCTCGAAGCCAGCGCGGCGAGCAGGAGGGCGAGCCGGATCATCGTCACCATGTCTCCTCGACTGTGCTTGACATTGCGGTTCCCGAGGGGCTATACGCTCGTACCGCCGCCCGGCTGGTGTCGATGGCCGGAGATCCGAGCGAGAGGAACCCATATTATGCCCGGTGCCATGAATCGCCAAATCCTGCTGCGTCGCCGCCCGACCGGCGCCCCCACCCCGGCCGACTTCGAGACCGTCGAGACGCCCGTGCCGGCGCCGGCGGCGGGCGAGATCCTCTGCCGCACGATCTACCTGTCCCTCGACCCGTACATGCGGGGGCGCATGAACGAGGGGCGATCGTACGCGGCCTCCGTCGAGCTGGGCCAGGTCATGGTCGGCGGAACGGTGGGCCAGGTGGTCGAGTCGAGGGACCCCGCGTTCGCCCCGGGTGACGTCGTCGTCGGCTACCACGGCTGGCAGACGCACGCCGTGTCCAGGGCGACGGCGGTGCGGAAGCTCGACCCCGCGCAGGCGCCCATCTCGACGGCGCTCGGTGTGCTCGGCATGCCCGGCATGACGGCCTACGTCGGACTCCTCGACATCGGCCGGCCGAAGCCCGGCGAGACCGTCGTGGTCTCGGCGGCGTCGGGCGCGGTGGGCTCGGCGGTCGGCCAGATCGCCAGGATCAAGGGCTGTCGCGCCGTCGGAGTCGCGGGCACCGCGGCGAAGTGCGAGTACGTGGTGAGGGAGCTCGGCTTCGACGCCTGCGTCAACTACCGGACCCAGGAGCTGCTCCCGGCGCTCCGGGCGGCCTGCCCGAACGGCATCGACGTCTACTTCGACAACGTCGGCGGCGCGGTGCTCGCGGCCGCGCTTCGCCTCATCAACCAGAACGCGCGAGTTCCGCTCTGCGGCCTGATCTCCCAGTACAACGCCACCGAGCTGCCGCCCGGCCCGAACCTCTTCCCGGTCCTGGCGAACCGCGCCCTGATCAAAGGCTTCATCGTGTCCGACCACCCCGACCGGCTCGGCGCGTTCCTGACGGATTGCACGGGCTGGGTGCGAGAGGGCCGGCTCCGGCACCGGGAAGACATCGTCGACGGCCTCGAAGCCGCGCCTGGCGCCCTGATCGGCCTGCTGGAGGGCAGGAACTTCGGCAAGCTCGTCGTCAGGGTTTCCGAGGACCCGACCCGCCGAGGCTGACCGCCGCGGAGCCGCCTCACCTCCCGCGTCGCCGGCGGCGTCCGCAGACGGCGGGCCTCGACTGTCGCGGCCAGACCCAGCAGCGGTGGGTCGGCGGGCTACACTCATCGCGTGAGACGGTGGCGGGCGGGCCCGGTGTGCAGGTTCGTGGTCGCGGCATGCCTGGCGCTGCCGGTGCTGTCGTCGTGCGCGTCCGTGCCTCCCCGCGTGCTGCTGCCGCCGGCCCCGCTGACGCCCGCCACGCTGCCGGCGGCCCTCGAAGCCTACACCGGGGCACCCGTGGTCGGCGGCAACTCCGTCGAGGTCCTGCTGAACGGCGAGCAGATCTTCCCCGCGATCCTGGAGGCGATCCGCTCGGCCAGGCAGACGATCACGCTCGCCCAGTACTTCTACGGCGGCGGCGACATCGGCCGGCAGGTCGCCGAGGCGCTGGGGGAGCGCTGCCGCGCGGGCGTGGGCGTGAAGATGCTGCTCGACGCCTTCGGCAGCCGGGGCATGCCGCGCGAGCACGTGACGCGGCTCAGGCGCGACGGCTGCCACGTGAGGTTCTTCCGCCCGCTGTACCGGCTCGACGCCGCCGGCAGCCGGAATCACCGGCGCATCCTCGTGGTCGACGGGCGGCTCGGCTTCACGGGGGGCGCCGGCGTCGCCCGACGCTGGATGGGCAACGGGCGCAAGGAAGACCACTGGCGGGACACGGACGTCCGGGTCGAGGGGCCGGTGGTCGAGCACCTGCAGGAGGCGTTCGCCGAGAACTGGCTCGAGGCGACCGGACTCCTGCTCGAGGGCCCGGCCTACTTTCCGAGGCCGTACGAGCCGAGGGGCGCCGTGCGGGGCCAGGTGATCCGCAGCTCACCCCTCGCGGGGCGCTACGCGATCTACGCGATGTTCCAGCTGGCCGTCGCGGCCGCCCGGCGGTCCATCCTCATCACGACTCCGTACTTCCTCCCGGACGCGCCGATCGTCGAGGCGCTCACCCGGGCGGCGGGGCGCGGCGTCCGCGTGGCGGTGCTGGCTCCGGGCCCGATCGACTACAACCTCGTCCGCCGCGCCAGTCACGGGAACTTCGAGCGCCTGCTCGAGCACGGTGTCGAGATCTACGAGTACGATCCGGCCCTGCTGCACGCCAAGACGCTGGTCATCGACGGCGTCTGGGCGACGGTCGGCAGCGCCAACTTCGACAACCGGTCCTTCGCGATCAACGCGGAGCTCAACCTGGTGGTGCACGACGCGGGATTCGCCGGGCGCCTCGAGCAGATCTTCGCCGACGACCTCGCCTACTCGACCAGGGTCGACCTCGAGCGCTGGCGGTCGCGCGGCCTCGGCAGCCGTCTGCTCGAGCTGCT
>CAZWXA010000400.1:0-2163 GCA_964637755.1 uncultured bacterium
GGCCACCTCTGCGAGGGGTACACCCACGGCATGTCCATGGTCATCGAGAACGTCCGCCAGCTCCGCGGCACCGCGGACGACTACTGCCCCGGATGGGCGGACGGCCGGCACTCGTACGACTACTCGCCCGGCCGGTGCCGCCAGGTGCGTGAGCCGGAGATCGCCATGAACCTCGGCTGGGCGATGCCCCCGATCGGGAGCGCCCTCATCCTGCGCCGGTGAGCGCCCGACCGGCGCGCGGCGCCCCGCGCTGACCCCTCGACAACAGGAGCGCGAGCATGGCGAACGTCGAATATCGCGGGATGACCCTCGTCATCCCCGACAACGAGTCGGAGTGGAAGGAGTACTTCGCCGCGGCTCGCCAGCACCGGCTCTGCCTGCGCGAGTGCGCCGCGTGCGGCCTCAGGCGCTACCCGCCGAGCCACGCGTGCCCGTGGTGCATGACGCTCGCCTGGGCCTGGCGCGAGGCCTCGGGACGCGGCACGATCTACTCCTACGAGATCGTCGTCCAGGCCATCCAGCCCGGCTTCAAGGACTGGGCGCCCTACCCCGTCGTGCTGGTGGAGCTCGACGAGCAGCGCGGCCGGCCGACTCCCGACGAGGCGCTGCGGATCATCGGGAATCTGGTGACGCCGGACATGAGCCCCGAGGCGGAGGAACGGGTCGCCATCGGCAAGCGCGTCCGCGTCATCTTCCAGGACCTCTCGGACAGCGTGGCGCTCCCCCAGTTCGTGCTCACCGATGAGGAGCCCGCCGAGCGGATCTGGCACCTCGGCTCCCCCGTGCTGCCCGTGGTCCTCGAAGGACCGCCCCGAGCCGGCGACCAGATCCTTCACGGTGCTGGAGACTAATCGCTGGCGGATCTGGCGCCTCGGCTCCGGCGAAGGGCGTGAAGAAACCGAGTCCTGGTCCGGGAAGACGGCCCCGGACGCTGTCACCGTCGCCACCGGCTGGTGACCGTCGACAGCCGACGCCGAGCGGCTCAGCCGCGGCAGGCCCGGAAATCGGCGTAATCCCCCTCGGCGAATGACCTCGTGTCATCCGAGTCGGTGAGCACGGCGATGCCGGACGGCTTCGGGAGCGCACGGTCGTTGAAGCGGCGCCGGTAATCCTCGGCCACGTTGACGCGCTCCTCGACCCAGGTGCCGTTGCTGGCTGGCGCCCCGCTCTCGAGGACCAGCACCTGGGTGAGGCCGGCATTCGACTCGAGTGGCGTTCCCCGCGGCACTCTCTCGCTCCAGACGTACTTCAGCGCCTTGGCCGCGACCACGTTATGGGGGAAGACCGCGTAGACGGCAAGCGCGCTGTCGTTCTTGCCCGACTGCTCGTCGGCGCCAGACGGGAAGACGCGCGGGCGCCACTTCCAGCTCAGGACCGGGAACTCCCCGAGATTCCACCCGCGCTCGCGCCCCGCCTGGATCCCCATCCCTCTCGCCGACGCGCGGAGGAACCGGAGACCTCCCTCGGCGTGAATCGAGTACACCGCTCTTCCCGCGTCCTTGCGCACCTTCCACCCGCCGGGGAACTCGCCGGCGGCGGTGCTGGTGAAGTCGTCCAGAACGATGCACTCGTCGCCCGCGCCCTCCGTGGGCGCGGCGATCAGGAGCAGGACCACGAGGAGGGCCCCACCGGCTCGCGGCGTCCGGCGAGCCGCGCGCAGCCGACTGCTCACGGGGTCGACACCGGCCCGGCCGCGGTCAGCGCCCCCGGCGCCACCACCGGTGGACGAGGGTGTCGACGACCTCGCCGAGCTGGCCGACCGTCCGGCACTCGCGCACGATGTCGCAGGCCGGGGCGTAGACCGGGAGGACGCTGTCACCGACGCCCCAGCCCCACTTCCCCTCGGGGTTGAGCCAGATGACGCCCTTGACGCGCTCGCGGATCAGGCGGAGCGCCCAGCCCTGCGGGTCGTTGTAGTTGTTCCGCGCGTCGCCGAGGACGAGGATGGTCGTCCGGCGGTCGAGAGTGTCGAGCTGGGTCCGACAGAAGCGGCTGAACGCGTACCCGAAATCGGACCGGCAGTGGTAGTCCACGGGCGCGGCGCGGAGCGCCCACTCGATCGCCCGCTCCACGGGCTCGGTGTCGAACGCCTGCGTGACCTCGGCGATCTCCGACACGAAGACGAACGAGCGCACCCGGGAAAAACACTCCTGGAGGCTCCAG
>CAZWXA010000400.1:2173-4031 GCA_964637755.1 uncultured bacterium
GACGAGCTGGAGCATGAAGCGCGAGGCGTTCCGCACCGAGTCCGAGACGTCGCAGATCGTGATGAGCCTCGGCTTCTCGCGGTGCCGCCGCCGCAGCACCATCTCCATCGGGATGCCGTCGTACTGGAGGCTCTTCCGGATCGTCCGCCGGGAGTCGAGGCGGCCCCGCTCCTCCTGCCGCTGGCGCAGGGCGAGGGCGTCCTTGATCCGGCGCGCGAGCCGCGCCACCACGGACTTCATCTGCGCCACCTCGTCGGGCGTGAGCGCGAAGAGCGGCTTGTCGGTGAGCACCTCCCGCCGGAGCCGCTCGCCCTGCCGGTGCGCCCGCCGCTCGAGCTCACGCTCGACGTGCTGGCGGATCATGCGACGAAAGGCCTCGAGCCGGAGGTCGAGGTAGTTCCGGATCCGGGCGAGCTGCCCCGGGTCGAGCCCGCGCGCCTCGAGGGCCTGCATCAGCCGGTCCAGGTCCCGCTCGATGGCCGACCAGTCGAAGCTGTCCTGGATACGGCGGGAGAAGAACCCGACCTGGAGGAAGTACATGAGGCGCTCGAGCCCCGCTTCCCGGCTGCCCGACCGGATCGCCAGCTCCATCTCCGAGCCCTGGCCGCGCAGGAGCAGCTCCGTCAGCTCGTCCAGCTCGATCCCCTCCTGGGCCACGAGCTGATCGAGCAGCTCCTGGACGCGGGGGTCCTCCGGTCCGAGCGCCTTCTCGAGACCGGCGCCGAGCGCCCGGAGGTCGAGGAAGTAGAGGTTGAAGAGCCGCTCGAAGGTGGGCAGGTCGCGCGACTCCTTGATGAGCGTGGTCGCGAGCGCGGTCTGGAACGCGTCGCGGTCGCCGAGCCCGATCTCGGCGCTGGCCGTCAGCGCGTCGAGCGCTTCCGATGGCGAGATCCGGATCTCCGACCGCCTGAGGTCACCGATGAACTCCAGAACGCGCTGGTCCACGGGCCGATTATCCGCCCGCTCGGGACAGATTACGACCCCGCGCGGTTCCCCTCTGGCCCACGCCGTGCGGGCAGGCAAAAAGGCCCAGCTACGAGGGGGCGGCAGTTCGAGCCGAGGCGGAGCCGAGGCGAGGCCCGAATGGATCGCGACGACCGAGCCAATCCCACTCGGGCCTCGCCCCGGCTCGAACCGCCACGCAGATGGGCTTTTTTCAGCGGCCTGCGCTACCGGCTGAACGTCACCCAGGAAGCCTTGAACACGTCCTCGCCGCCGTCTCGGGTGACGGGATGCAGGCGGCCGTCTTCGAGCCGGACGAGCCCGTGGAACGAGCCCTTGCTGATGATGTGGGTCATCGTGAGCTTCCAGCCGAGCGGAGAGGTGGTGATCTGCTCCTCGCTCTCCGAGCAGTGGGTCACGTCGGCGACGTCGCCGACCAGGTGCAACACGCGCACGGGCCCCTCGGACGCCCGCAGCCCCAGGACGACCTTGTACGAGAGCCCCTGGCGGAAGGTCTCGACCGTCATCTCACCGGGATGCAGGAGATGGGGCACGGCCTCCGGCATCGTGGTGAGGAAGAAGTCGCGCGGCATCGGGTGGACGTAGTAGTAGTGCCAGCGGCCCGACGCGAAGAGCCAGATCTTCGTGTACTCGCCCAGCAGACCCGAGATGCAGCGCCCGCCTTCGATGAACACGGGCCCCGCCGAGCCCAGCTCGGGCAGCCGCAACCTCGGCGCCGGGAACCACAACTCGCGGAACTCGGTCAGGCTCTTCCAGTCCATCTGAGTCGGCAACGCGCAGGAGAAGATGCGGACCGTTCTCGGTCCTGATTTTCGCGTCCTCCGGACGGCGGATCAGAGTAGAACCGACAAGTGATACGAGTCAATACAATTCCGCACCGCGAGTCGTCACACAC
>CAZWXA010000401.1:0-4005 GCA_964637755.1 uncultured bacterium
CATCACTTCATCAGGTGCTGCTTGAACCACTCGACCGCCGGCGGGGCCGAGGAGGAAAAGCCCGGCTCGGTGTAGGCGTCGAAGTGAGCCCCGGGGACGATGACCAGCCTCTTGGGCTCTCGCGCCCGGCCGAAGGCCTCGATGGTCAGATCTGTGGGCGTGAGCGTGTCATTCTCGGCCACGACGATCATCAACGGCGTCGGCGAGATGAGATGGATGTTGGCGGCCGGGTTGTACTCCAGCGCCTTCTCGATGGACTCGACGGTGACCTGGTTCTTCCAGTTGGGCGCACGGGTCTGGCCGGTCTTCGTGAACCAGTCGTAGGAGTCCTGCGTGGGCAGCGCCGAGGGCGTGCCCTGAGGGCCGACCACCGGCAGATAGCTGACCTTGCCGGTCTTGTAGCGCTCCACACGGTCCTGGGCCAGCCAGCCGACCAAGCCGGGGAAGTTGTCCGCCCGCACCAGCCGGCGGAAGTTGTCCATGGCGCTGACCAGCGGCACCTGGGCCACCGCCGCCTTGATGCGCCGGTCGAAGGCGGCCAGGTGCACCACATGGCCGCCACTGTACGAGGACCCCCACACACCGATGCGGTCGGGGTTGACCATCGACTGCATCGAGACCCAGGTGATGGCGTTCTTGTAGTCCTCGTGCTGCTCGTAGGGGAAGAGCTGGCTGCGCGGCTCGCCTTCGCTGTCGCCGAAGTAGCGGTAGTCGAACACCAGCACCACGAACCCCGCCCCGGCGAACTGCTCGGCGAACTTGTCCAGGTACATCTCCTTCACCGCGCTGAAGCCGTGCGCCATCACGATCGCCGGGCGCTTCTCCCCGGACCTGATGTCGCCGGGCACGTAGAGCCAGCCCGCAAGGGTGAGCCCCTGGCTCTTGAGCTTGACGTCCTGGCGCGCGAAATCGCCGGCGGTGGCCGCCACGGCGAACTGGAGAACGAGCAACGCGACGCCGAGCAGGACCAGCCGCTTCGAGAGGGATGACATGCGCTCCTCCTTCATCGTTGGGAGTGGGGAACCGCGATCCGGGCGGGCCCGTACGCTGCGTCCCGCCCGTCCTGCCACTGCTTATATGCGCGGGGCTTGCTCGCGTCAATGGGAAGAAGAGGATGCAGGGGCGGTCGAGAACCCACGGCGAGCGGGCTCGGACCTCAGGCGACCGGATCGGGCCGGCTCGCGAGAGCGCGAGGGGCCTTCGTCCGGACGCCCCTGTCAGAGATCTTGTCAAGCGAGGGGCGGTCCGCGTACAATCCAGTCGCCGCTTCCTGGTTCACCCGCAGTCGGAGGCCACACATTGGACGTAGCGCTGGAGAAGAGACACGTGGAGCGCGCGTACGACTTCTACGCGCCGGTGTACGACTTCGTCTTCGACTGGATCTTCGCGCCGGGGCGCTCGGCCGCGATCGACCAGCTCCGCCTGCAGCCGAGGGATCGGGTCCTGGAGATCGGCATCGGGACCGGACTCAATCTCCCCCTCTACCCCCCCGCCTGCCACCTGACCGGCATCGACCTCTCGGAAGAGATGCTCGACAAGGCGATCGAGCGGGTCGAGGAACTGGGCATGCCGAACACCACCCTCAAGGTGATGGACGCCACGTCCGTGGACTTCGCCGACAACGCCTTCGACAAGGCGGTGGCGACCTACACGATCAGCGCCGTGCCCGATCCGATCGGCGTGCTGCGGGAGATGCGCCGCGTCGTGAAGCCGGGCGGCGCGCTCGTCATCCTCAACCACTTCCGCAGCGAGCGGCGTGTTCCCGCACGCCTGGAGGACCTGGTGGCGCCCGTGTGTACGCGGCTCGGGTGGAAGTCCAATCTCGCGATGGCCCCGCTGCTGAGGACGGTCGGCCTGGAACCCGAGATGGTCATGAAGGTCAACCTGTTCAACGGCTGGCGCCTGATCAGGTGCGCGAACCGAAAGTAGGCCCGCGGCCGCTCCTCGTCCTCCTGGCAGCCCTCCTCGTCCTTCCCGTTCTCGCGCGCTCCTGCTTCACCCTGGTCGTGAGCACGGCCTTCCTCGTCATCGCGTGAACCCGTCTGCCCGGCCGCTCTCGGCGCTCTTCGAGGACCTGCGCAGCTCGGAGCGCGGCCTCACCGGCGCGGAGGCCCGCCGGCGGCTCGCGGAGGTCGGCCCGAACGAGCCCGCGCCGGCCAGGCGGGGGGCGGCGCTCGGCCAGATCCTCCTCTTCTTCGCCAACCCGCTCGTGATCATCCTGCTCATCGCGAGCGCGGCCTCGGCCATGCTCGGGGACCCCGTCAACTCGGCGATCATCGCGCTCATTCTCCTGCTGAGCGCGGTGCTCAACTTCGTGCAGACCTACCGCTCGCAGCGCGCCGCGGACCGGCTCCGCGAGGAAGTGGCGCCCGCGGCGAGCGTTCTTCGCGACGGCCGCTGGGCGGAGATCCCCCGCCGGGACCTCGTGCCGGGCGACATCATCCGGCTCGTGGCGGGCGACCGTGTTCCCGCCGACGCCCGCCTCGTCGAGACCCGGGACCTCCACGTCCAGCAGGCCGCGCTCACGGGCGAGTCCCTGCCGGCCGAGAAGGACGCGGCGGATGTCCCTCGCACCACGGGTCCGGTCGCCGAGACGCGCAACCTGGTGTTCCTGGGGACGTCGGTCGTGAGCGGCACCGCCCTGGCGCTCGTGATCGCCACGGGTCCCGCGACCGCGTTCGGCGACATCGCCGCCCGCCTCGGCACCCGACCGCCGGAAACGGAGTTCGAGCGCGGCACCCGCCAGTTCGCCCTCCTGATCATGCGGACCGTGCTGTTCCTGGTGCTCTTCGTCCTGCTCGCCAGCGTCGTCCTCCATCGCCCGCCCTTCGAGTCGCTCCTCTTCGCGGTGGCGCTCGCCGTGGGGCTGACGCCGGAGTTCCTCCCGATGATCACCGCCGTCACGCTCGCCCAGGGCGCGGTGCGCATGGCGCGGCGGAAGGTGATCGTCAAGCATCTCGCCGCGATCGAGGACTTCGGCAGCATGGACGTCCTGTGCAGCGACAAGACCGGAACCCTGACGAGCGGCGAGATGGTGCTCGACCGGTGCCTGGATCCGCTGGGGCGCCCGACCGAGCGGACGTTCCTCCTCGCCTACCTCAACAGCACCTTCGAGACGGGCATCCGGAGCCCGCTCGACGCGGCGGTCCTCCGGCGCGATCCCCCGGACATCGCCGGGTACAGCAAGCTCGACGAGATCCCGTTCGACTTCGAGCGCCGGCGGCTGTCGGTCGTCGTCGAGACCGGGGAGGCCCGCCTGCTGATCGCCAAGGGAGCACCCGAGGGGATCCTCGAGCGCTCGACGGAGTACGAGACCGAGGGCCAGCAGGCACCGCTCGACGCGGCGGCCCGGGAACGGTGCCGGGCCGCCCATGAAGATCTGAGCGCAAGGGGATTCCGTGTCCTCGCGGTGGCCCATCGAGCGGTGCCGCGCCAGGCGGCCTACACGGCCGCCGACGAGCGGGACATGGTGCTCGCGGGCCTCGTCACGTTCTCCGACCCCCCGATGCCGGGCGTCGCCGAGGCCCTGCAGGCGCTCCGGACGGACGGCGTCACGGTCAAGATCCTGACCGGAGACAGCGAGCTCGTCGCCCGTCACGTGTGCTCGGAGGTCGGCCTCGACGGCGGCCGCATCGTGCTGGGGGACGAGCTGGACGAGATGACCGACAGTGCCCTCGCGGCGGTGGCGGAGCGGACGAACGTGTTCGCGCGCGTGTCGCCCGGGCAGAAGAACCGCATCATCCTCGCCCTCAAGCACGGCGGCCACGTCGTCGGCTTCCTCGGCGACGGGATCAACGACGCCCCGTCGCTGCACACCGCCGACGTCGGGATCTCGGTGGCCAACGGCGTCGACGTGGCGAAGGACGCCGCGGACATCATCCTGCGCGAGCGGAACCTCGCCGTCCTGCACCAGGGGATCATCGAGGGGCGGAAGGCCTTCGCCAACGTGCTGAAGTACCTGCTGATGGGGACCAGCTCGAACTTCGGCAACATGTTCAGCATGGC
>CAZWXA010000402.1:0-4003 GCA_964637755.1 uncultured bacterium
AGGTCGCCGGGACGACGAGGGCGCTCGTCAGCCGCGAGACGCGAGGCCGATGAGCAGGTACGAGATGACGGCGTCGAGCTGGCAGCGGCGGAAGCCGTAGGCGGTGATGCCGAGGACACCAGCGGGCAGCAGCTCGGCGTCGTAGGGGTCCCGGAGCAGCACGACGGCGCACGCGCGCGCCGCCCGGGTCACGGCGTCCAGGAGCTGGCGATCCGCGGGGTAGAGGCGGGCGTCGAAGAGGAAGAGGATCGTCGCGTCGGCGGTCCTCGCGGCCTCGGCGCTCGCGGCGATCTCGTCGTCGGTCGGCTCGATGCCGACGACGAGGGCCCGGGGCTCGACGCCGTACGGCCCGAAGGCTGCCTTCACGTAGCCGGCCTCGTCGCAGAGCGCCGGCTCGATCGTGATCCGCGAGGCGAGGTCGGAGAAGCGGGGAAGGATGACGGCGACGTCCCCGTTGAGCCGGCGGGCGAATCCGGGCTGTGGCGGCGTCACGAGCGTCACGGCGCGGGTGGCCATCGCCTTCGCGAGGGGCTCGCCGCCGCGCTCGGCCCGCGGCGCGCCGCCCTCGAAGCGCACCCGGCGCGTCTCGCGAAGCCGGCGCACGCGAGCCGCGCTCTCCTCCAGCGATCCGAGCGGCAGGGTCCCGCGGCGGTACGCCTCGAGGAGGGACGCGTGCGCGGCGCGCTGGGCGGCCTCGGTGTGGCAGACCAGCAGCAGATCGTGGCCGGCGCCGGCCGCGCGCACCGCGGCCTCGCCGACCGACGTCGTCTCGCCGATCGCCCCCATCTCGAGATCGTCCGAGACGACCACCCCCTGGAAACCGACCTCGCCGCGCAGGTACTCCGTGACGATCGGGCGCGAGAAGGTCGCAGGCACGCCGGAGGGGTCGAGTTGCGGGTAGCGGGGATGGGACGTCATCACGCAGTCGACGCCCGCGGCGATCGCCGCGAGAAAGGGCGGCAGGTGATGGGCGAGCATGTCCGCCCAGGTCGAGTCGATCGTCGGGAGCGCCAGGTGCGCGTCGATCGGCGCGTGGCCCTTGCCGGGAAAGTGCTTCACGCAGGCCGAGAGGCCGGCCGCCTGCATGGCGCGGACGCGGGCCACGCCGTGACGGGCGACCCCCTCCGGCTCCTTGCCGTAGGAGCGGATGCCGATGTTCGGGCTGTAACGATCGGTCAGCACGTCGAGCACGGGGGCCAGGTTCAGATCGATCCCGAGCCGCCGCAGCTCCCGCCCCTCGATCTGCCCCTGCCGGGAGGCGAAGAGGGGGTCGCCGGCGCTGCCGACCGCCAGGTTGTCCGGAAAGACGGTGACGCCCGCGCGGAGCATGATCACGCGGCCGCCCTCGTGGTCCGTCGCGACGAGCAGGCGCCGTCCCAGCCGCTCCTCGAGGGTTGTCAGGAGCGACACGAGCTGCGCCGCGGATTCGGCGTTGCGCCGGTAGAGGATCAGGCCGCCGGCCCGGGTGTCCTCGAAGAGCCGGATGTCCGCGTCGCGGGCGACCGGGCCCGGCAGGGCGATCATCAGCTGCTCGCCGACGAGCTCTTCGAGCGTCATCAGGCCGATTCTAGCCGCCACAACCATCGCTGGCGGACTTTTCTCGGCCGAATCGCGATTACCTCGCCAGACCGAGCAGCGTCACGCGTAGAGCAGGATCCGGCGCCGCCGCCGCCGCCAGCGCGCGAGATCGGCGCGCCAGGCCGCCTCGATCCCCGCGAGGGGGTCACCCGCCTCGATCTGCCGGCGAATCACGTCCGTGCCGAGCAAGATGTCGATCGGGAGCCGTTCGCGCTCGAACTCGTACGGCGGCTGGCGCCACCGGAACGCGCGAGGGGCGAGCCGGCGCGCCACGACGATCTCGGCGAGGCCGGTGAGCACGGGCCGGAATCGGCCCCGGTCCGTGACGTGGACCTGCACGCCGCCGCAGAGCCGGCCCGCCCACTTCTGGAACGTGGGCACGAAGCGCGCCGGCCGGAAGTGCACCCCCGGCAGACCGAGCGTGTCGAGCGCCATGGCGTAGCGGTGGGCGTCCAGGTACGGCGCTCCGATCAGCTCGAAGGGCCGCGTCGTCCCCCGGCCCTCGGACAGATTCGTTCCCTCGATGAGGCAGCCGCCCGGGTAGACGCGCGCGGTATCCGGGGTCGGCATGTTGGGGGACGGCGCCACCCAGGGGAGTCCCGTGTCCTCCCAGAGCATCGGGCGGCGCCAGCCGCGCATGGGGACGACGGTCAGGTCGCAGCCGAGCCCGTGCTCGAGGTTCACGTGGCGCGCCAGCTCCCCGATCGTGAGGCCGTGCCGGACGGGCAGCGGGTAGAGACCGACGAACGAGGCGAACCGCGGATCGGGCAGGTTGCCTTCCACCGCCTCGCCACCCAGCGGATTCGGGCGGTCGAGCACGGTCACGCGGACGCCGGCGCGCGCGCACGCTCGCATGGCGAGCGCCATCGTCCAGGCGAAGGTGTAGTAGCGGGCGCCGACATCCTGGAGGTCGACGACGAGGGAGTCGAGCCCGGCCAGCATCCGTGGCGCCGGCGCGCGCCTGGCGCCGTAGAGGCTCCACACCCGGAGCCCGGTCGCGGGATCGGGGGTCGTCGCGATGCCTGCATGATCCTGGGCCGCACCCCAGAGCCCGTGCTCCGGCGCGAAGAGCCGCACGAGCGTGACGCCGCGGAGGTCGTTCAGGAGCTCCGCGGCGTGGGCGTACCCGCGGGTGGTGGATGCCTGGTGGGCGAGCAGGCCGATGCGCTGCCCGCGCAGGAACCCTCTGCGGCGGTGCACGAGCACCTCCAGGCCCGACTGGACGGCTTCCATCGTGGCGCGCTCGACCCCCGTGCTCCAGGCCCTTCTTCGCGGCGAGGAGGCGCGCGGGGCGGCGAGCCCGATGCGCGGCCCTGAGCCGAGGCACGCCGCGTCGCACCGCCATAGTAATATGGCGCCGCGATGCCGCGGCGCATTCGCTACGAGCGGCTGCCCACCGAAGGCGTGAACCGCGGCAGCCGGGCGCTCGATCGGCTCTCCCCGCTCGAGATCGCCACGCTGATGAACCGGGAGGACCGGCGCGCCGTGGCTGCGGTCGGGCGGGCCAGGCGCGCGGTCGCCCGGGCCGTCGGCGTGATCGTCGACGCCTTCCGGGGCGGCGGGCGCCTCGTCTTCGTGGGCGCCGGCACGAGCGGCCGGCTCGGCGTCCTCGAAGCCGCGGAGTGCCCGCCGACGTTCAGCACGCGCCCCGGGCTGGTCCAGGCCGTGATGGCCGGAGGCCGCGCGTCGGTCTTCCGCTCCCGCGAGGGCGCGGAGGATGACACGCGCGACGCTGTCCGCCAGGTCCGTTCGCGCGTCCGCCGGGGCGACGTGGTCGTCGGCGTCTCGGCGAGCGGCGTCACGCCGTTCGTCCGCGCGGCGCTCCGCGAGGCGCGGGCCCGCGGCTGCCGGACGATCCTCGTCGCCTGCAATCCCTCGCCTTCTCTCCGCGGCTCAGCCGAGGTGGTCATCGCGCTCGCGCCGGGGCCGGAGGTCCTGGCGGGCTCGACGCGGCTCAAGGCGGGCACCGCGACGAAGCTCGTCCTGAACACGCTCACGACCGCGAGCATGGCGCGCCTCGGCAAGGTCCACGGCAACCGCATGATCGACCTGCAGCCACGTTCGGCGAAGCTGCGCGCGCGCGCCGAGCGCCTCGTCGCCGAGATCGCGGGCGTGCCGCGCGCCCGCGCCGCGCGGGCACTCGCCGACTCCCGTGGCACCACGCGCCTGGCGATCCTGATGGCGCGGCACTCGCGGAGCCGGCAGGCCGCCGCCAGTCTCCTGCGGCGATCGGGCGGCGACCTGCGCGCCGCCCTGGCCATGCGCCCACGATCGACCTCCCGGTCGCGGACCGGTTCCTCGGAGGGCCCGGCGATGCCTGCGCGCGTACGTCGCGATTCGCGACGGCCGCGACGGCCCGGGCGGTGCGAGGCCCGACGGGGCCGTTGACAGCTCCCCGGATCGTCCCTACACTCCGCCCGGGCCT
>CAZWXA010000403.1:0-3998 GCA_964637755.1 uncultured bacterium
CCGCGCTCCCTCGACGCCTTGTCGTCACGCGGTGAGTCGGTACGCGTGGAACACCACCCACCCCAGCACGGCACCCGCGGGCACGTCGATCAGGTAGTGTTGCTTCGTGAAGAGGCAGCTCGCGCCGATCAGCACGGGGAAGGCGAGGGCCGGGGCGCCGAGATTCGGATAGAGGTGGAGCGCGGTGAGGGTCGCGACCGACGTGTGCATGCTCGGGAAGCTATTAGCGCGGGAGTCGAGGCTCTGCACGTACGCGAGGAAGCGTTCCGACAGCGAGCGCGGCGCGTCCCGGGCGCGCCAGGACTCGGGCGTGACCACGGGAAACGCCAGGAAGAAGACCATCTGGAAGGCGAGCAACATCAGGTAGCTCAGGGCCAGGTGGGTGAAGTCGCGTGGCGACTCCACCGTCAGGTTCGCGTAGAGGATGACCGGGTAGTAGAGGAAGCTGTAGATCCACACCCACCACGGTCGGTACGGGATCCACTCGTCCAGGCGGAATGGGAGCTCCCGGGGCGCGGTGAGCTGGTTGCGCTGGCACCAGAAGTAGAACTGGTAGACGCCGACGATCAGGAACACGCTCAGGATCAGGTCGATGACGTAGTCGGACGCGGTCATGAGATGGTGCTCCTCTCGCCGATGGCGCGCTGAGCGTCTTCGATCACCGCGCGGGACAGGGAGACGAGGCCAGCGATCGCGGCCAGGTACATCGTGGCGAAGCGCCAGAGCAGGTTGTAGTACGGCGCAAAGCCGACGGGGACGGCCTCCGCCATTATCGCGAGCGAGGCGCCTTCGGCGAGCCCGGCGCCGCCCGGCGTCGGCGCGAAGAAGACGAGGAAGATCAGCGCGGTCTGCGCCTCGAGGACGTGGCGCACACCCCAGGTCTCGATCCCCAGGAACCTGAGGCAGAGATACGCCAGGAACGCGCGCGCCAGGAGAAAGCTCAGGCTCAGGACGCAGACCGCGGCGAACGCCGCCTTCCCTCGACGGAGGAAGCTCGCCATGTCGGTCCGGTACGTGTAGACGATATCGAGGAGTCGGGCGGTCAGGTGGTCCGGGGCCCTTCCGGTGATCCACCCGACGGCGCGCGAGAGGCCCGTCAGCGCCACGCGGATCGCGCCGGGGCAGATCGCCGCCAGCGTCATCGCCCCCGTGATCGCGATGAGACTCCAGACGGCCGCGGCGAAGACCGATCCGCCCTCGCTCGCGTGTGAGACGAAGAGCGAATAGAGCCCCATCAGGAAGAGGCTCGCCATCGTGCCGGCGAAGGAGATGAGGCTGATGCTGAGCGCCGTGCCCACGCGCGCGCCAGCCCGGATCAGCATGTAGATCTGTCCCGGCCCGCCGCCCGACTGCGAGGGCGTGAGCGCGGCGACCGCCGCATTGGCCCACTCGGCCTTGAGGCACGTCCAGAATCCGATCCCCGGCCCCGGCTGCAGCACGCGCGCGATCACCCAGATGCGGAGCCCCGAGACGAGGCTCTCGATCGGGAGGCAGAGGATGATCGGGAGAAGCCAGCCCCACCGGAGATCATCCAGGTGCGGTGTGGCGTCGCTGAGCTGGATACGCTGGAACTGGTACCAGAAGATCCCGACGGTCAGCAGCCCGAACGCCACGCCGCCCGCGACGAGCTTCTTGTCCGCCATGGCTCGCCCTCCCCCCGCCGCCCGGGTGTCGGCGGCCGAACGGATGCCTCCAGTCGCACGACGCTCGTTACTCATGGCGCTGCTCGCTGACATCGGCGCCGGAGGTGAAGGCGAGAGAGGAGGGGACCGCGCGCCTCATCATTTGTCTGCGTCATCACGTTCTCCTCTCCCGTGCGTGTCGGCCCGGATAGGCAATCGGCCAGGACTACCGCAACCCTGATGCCACGGGAAAAGCGACGAACGATCGCGTACTTGGCGGCTCCACCTCAGATGTCGGACATCGCGGTGGCGGAAATTGGACGGCGGATCTCGAACACCTCACCGACCGGGTCCAGCCGGGTTCAGGATGGAGAAGAGGTCTCGAGAATCAGTGCGGAGGTCCGGGTGTCGACGATCTTCAGGAAGTGCGGCAGAAGTTCGGACTCTTAGGGGGTCGAGGCTGTGGACCGGTAGAGGAAGACGTCAAGAGGTTGGGACCAGCCTGAGGTCGAAAATGACGGCGCGATTCTCAGGTCCATTTCCGGGCCCCATGACTCGTGTAGGCCACCGCCGCGCGGTGGAACTCTTCAGCCGGAACGAGGCGAACGGCCGGCATGTGCGCCCGGATCGCCGTGCCCACGCAGTCGGCCATCCGGCGTCCCGCCTCGGCATCGGTCCCCGGCGACGCGGCGAGCGAAACGGCGACGGCGATGCTCTCACCCGGTTCGATCGGGGACGTGGTCTCACGCGTCTGGCGGACGTGCGACGCGCACCCGGCAACCAGGACGGCTGCCGCCAGCAGGACAATCGCGGGGCGCGACGCCGAGCCGCCCCCGGCCCGCCGGTCAGGCGGGACGAGGGGCCTGCCGGCCCGATGCATCCACAAAGTCCCGGCCGTCAAGATCCACCGCGCGAGCGGCCGGCGGAGCATCGGGTTCAGCGCGTGGCGCATCGCAGCTACCGCCCCGCCGCCTCGTGCTCCGGCGTGTCGAGCGGCTCCGCCGGATGGGCGGTCGCGGCCGGGACCAGCGGATCGGTCCGCTTCACCTCCCGGACGTTCACCCGCGGGATGCCCGTGGCGAGCCGCCTGTTCATCACGTGGATGAACTCGTTGGCGATGATCGCGTAGCCCGTGTTGGTCGGGTGGATGCCGTCGAGGGAGAAGAGACCGCCGAGGAACTCGGTCGTGAGCCGCTGGCCGCCGACCACGATGCCGCGCGCACTGGCCTCGTCGAGCAGCGCGTGCACGTCGACGAGCACCGCGCCCGTGCGGCCCGCCTCCGCCGCGATGATCTTGTTGAAGGCCCGCGTCCGGGCCTGGAGCAGGGCGCGCTCGGCGGCGTCGAGGACGGTGTCCGGCGGCAGGGGACCCGGGATGGCCCCGGTGAGGATCGGGCCGATCAGATCGAGCGCGTCGGGGGTGACCAGGTCGCCCTCGGCCAGGCCAAGGACGGGACCGATCAGCGCGAGCGGAAGCCCGGCGATCCCCGCCACCGCCTCCGCCGAGAAGAAGTACGGGATCACGCCGACGTCGGGAATGTTGGCGACGACCAGCATGGCCCCCGTGGCGGCGAGGCGACCCATCACCTCGGCGTAGGCGCGCCGGAAGTCCGCGACCGGCGTGACGAGCGACACATCGCCGAAGATGGCCGGCAGAAGCGTGTCGTTGTTGCCGAGCCAGACGATCACCGTCGTCGGCGCCAGCATCTCGGCCCACTCGATCTGGCTTGCCGAGACCCCGGCGAAGAGGCCGGGGAGGCCAAGGACGAGGTCGGTGAAATCGTCGAAGGCGAAGTCGGGGCGCGCCGTCAGCGCGTCCTGCACGGTGGCGCGCGGCACGGCGAGATTCCTGGGCTGGACCGTCGGGTCGACCCGGCCGGGGGAAACCCCAGGGGCTTCCACGATCACGGGCGGCGGGCCGGGATCCAGCGTCAGAACGTTCGGGATCCCCGGCGCGGCGATGAGCGGGAGCGGCAGCAGGACGCCGGCCTGCCTTGCAATGAGCGAGGCGTAGCCGTTCACCTGCTGGCTGCCGAGGAGCGACCCGTTCTGGAAGCCGGCGGAGAGCGAGTCGCCGACGACGACCAGCCGGGACAGGTCTGCGCGCCGTTCATGCGCCGCTGCCGGAAAACACGTGAGCGCCAGTACGGCGACGACGCTGAGTGCCCAGAACGCCACGGTGAGCTTCGAGAGTGACCGGATCCAATTCATCACGCCCCTCCTCGCTGGTCGGTTGCTCCGCTTCGTCATGTGACGCCGCCCCATGCGGCGACCGAAGAGAGGGCAACAACGGGGCCAAGCGAGGAGAGCTGAAGACCTGCACAGTTAGATCACATGGTGCGGTGTCGGACGGCTGGCGATGTCGAAGGCTCGGCG
>CAZWXA010000404.1:0-2446 GCA_964637755.1 uncultured bacterium
GTCTCGCGGGAGAAGCGTCCGGACGTGCGCGCCAACACGCACGCCAAGAAGATCACGGTGACCGTCTTCGGGTGGCGGGAGCGCAGACGTTGAAATCGACGATGGCCTTGATCTCGCGCGGGACCGAGCAGATGGGACCTTGCGGTATTGACAGAAACTCTACTACATGGTATAGATGTATCCAACACTATGACTCCTGTGAAGGCCGCGTCGGTCAAGGTCGCGGATCAGGTCTGGGTGGTGACGGCCTTGCTCCACCGGGAGCATCCCGAGCGCGAAGACTTCGGGGTCGATGAAATCCTCGCGCGGGCCCGGCGGGAACCCGTGTCGCGGCCGCTCCGCCCGAGCTTCCACGTCCACGTGCTCCAGCACTGCGTGGCCAACCGGCCGCCGAACCCGGGGCGCTGGCGCATGCTGGTCGAGACCGCCCCCGGCCGCCGCCGGCTCTTCCGGCCCGACGATGCCTACGATCCCGTACGGGAAAGGGCCCGCGCCGTGCCCGAGGCGAGCGAGGTTCCGGCGGAATACCACGAGCTCTTGTCGTGGTACCGGCGGGAATACGCGCGCCGGCCGAGGCACCCGCGCGGGGCAGATCCGCTCCTGGCCCTCCGCGGCTCGGGCCGACAGCTCTGGACCGACGAGCCGGCCGACGTCTATGTGCAGCGGCTCCGCGAGGGCTGGGCGTGAGCCGGATCTTCTGGGACACGAACCTGTTCATCTACCTGTTCGAGGGGGCCGATGCCCATGCGGAGCGGGTGGCGGCCTTGCGCCAGCGGATGCTCGAGCGGAACGACCAGCTCTACACGTCAACGCTCACCCTCGGGGAGGTGCTGGTTAAGCCGGTCGAACGAGCCGACGAGGCCTTGAGGGCGACGTACGAGCAAGCGTTCACGCAGGCCGTCCAGCTGATCCCGTTCGACCGCGAGGCCGCGCGCCTCTACGCGCAGATCCGCCAGGACCGCGCCGTCCGTGCCCCCGATGCCGTCCAGCTGGCGTGCGCCGGCACGGCGCGTGTGGACCTCTTCATCACGAACGACGAGCGGCTCAGCCGCTGCGCCGTCCCGGGCGTCCAGTTCATCACGTCGCTCGCGCGGGCGTTCCTGTGAACCGGATAGGCGCCGTGGTCGCGAGGCAATGTGTCGAAGGATCCTCAGACGTCCGGCAGAGGCGAGAAGCCGGGAGGAGTCGCGGGTCTACCCGCGCGGTGCCTGGGCGGAACGGACCGCAAAGGTCACCTCGTCGTGGACCTCGCCGTCGATGGTCGCGCGCACGACGTAGCGACGTCCTGGCTGCAACGGCAGCGGACCGAGGTTGAGCGCTACCGGGACAGTGAAGGAGCGACCAGGGGTCACGCCCGGGGGCCGGCCGACGTCGAAGCTGACCTCGAACCGCAAGGGCTGATCACCGGCCGGCGTGGGTACGCTGAAGGGGTGTCCGTCGCCGTCGATGAGCGACAACTCCAGCTTGTGGGGCCGGTTGGTCGCGTCCCACGGCACTTCGATGAGGCCACCGATCGAGAAGGGCAAAGGCTCGGGGCCGATCTCGGTCCAGCCCATACCGAGGGCGTACAACATGCCGGCCTGGACCTCAGCGAAGCGCGCAAGGAACAGCCGGAGCTTCACGCGCTGGCCGGGGCGCTCGAAGGCTGATGAATCTGGATCCGCGGGCTCTGAGCGAGCGGTAGCGCGTAGAAGAACCGAGTCGACGCCTTCGTCGGCAGCGGCGCCCCCGCCGTCATCGACATGAGAAACGACGAGGGCGATACGGTCACGGTCACGGCGCCCGCGGTCCCAACCTCCCGCAGCTCGCGCGCGAGCCGTGCGCGGAACGCTTCAGTGTCCAGCAGCCCCTCACGGAGGTCGATCAGGTCCGCGTCCAGCTGATTGGCCAGCGCCATCGCTTGAACGTCGCCGGCGGTTAGAATCTGCTGGAGATTCGACAGCAGCCAGGTCTCGAGGTCCTGCAAGGTGGCCACCCCGTGCAGATAACGGTCAATCGTCTCCAAGAGGTCGATGAGCATGGTTCCCCCTAATGTGACGAAGGTTCATGGTGCGTCCACCGCCTGCCCGCCGGCCAGCATCGCCTGCGCGCGTTCGCGCAGCCCGTCCGGCAGCCGGGACGGGCGCCGCGCGTCGAGGTCGAGGTGGACGCCGGACTGCTCGAGCGTGGCGACGAGGTCGCCCGTCCGGGCGTTGGCCAGCCGGTGCAGCAGCCGCATCGAGGAGTTCCCCACCTGCAGGATCCCGCTGCGTACCCGCACCGGATCCCCCGGCCGCAGCGCGCCGGCGAAGCGCAGGCGGAACTGGAACGTCGAGAACCCGCGGCGCTCGCGCTTCATGTAGCCGGGGGTCAGGCCGAAGGCGGCGAGCAGGTGCGCGTTGGCGGCCGAGAACCGGTGGATGAAGGCGGGGAAGGCGGCGCGGCCGAGCGTGTCGACCTCCCACGG
>CAZWXA010000404.1:2546-3997 GCA_964637755.1 uncultured bacterium
GAGCGGGCACGGCTCCCGGCTCGCGAGGTCGACCAGCACGACGCGCTGTTCCACCGTGGTGCAGAGCGCGTCCGTCTCGGAGTTGACCACCTCGTGGACGAGGTCGAGGCCGGCGTCGCCGGCGCTGCGCACGCCGCTCCGGATGTGCAGGAGGTCGCCGACCCGGAACTCCGCGAGATACCGCACGAGGCAGTCCGTGGTGACGCAGGCGCGGCCGGCGGCGGCAAGCGGGGCGGGCGCCAGGCCGAGGGCGTCGAGCAGGCCGAGCGTCGCGTCCTCGAAGCGGGCGAAGTAATAGGCCACCGTGAAGTGGTCGACGTTGTCGACCTCCCAGCGGTAGACGGTGCCCCGGTACGTCTCCAGCCAGCCCATCAGCCGCCGGGCGCGGGGCCGCCGGCGTGATGGGCCCGTCCGCCCCGGGCCGTCAGGTCACCTCCAGCGGGCGTGCCACCATGATGCCGGTGTGCGTCGACACGCGCGCGAGGTACGTCGCGAGATCGTCGTCGAGGATGACCGCCTTCCGGGTGGTCGACGCGTGCAGGAGCCTCAGCACGCCCCCCGCGTCCCGGTAGCAGAGCCCCGTGTGCGCGCAATCGAGCCCGTCGATCGTCGTGGTGATGCCGGCGATGTCCCCCGTCATCAGGCGCGGCGCGACGGCCGCCACCTTCTCCTTCGGCACGTAGTGC
Source organism: uncultured bacterium (assembly GCA_964637755.1). Lineage (GTDB taxonomy): Bacteria > Methylomirabilota > Methylomirabilia > Rokubacteriales > CSP1-6 > AR9. Next base: position 3,233 of record CAZWXA010000404.1, read on the forward strand.
ATCTCGCGGGCGTTGATTCGATCCTCGACGCGCGCGATCTCCCGGACCAGGTCGGGGCTTGCCCCGAGCTGGCGGTAGGCCTCGGGGTGCGTGCTCATGAAGCTGACCCGCCTGGTGAAGCGCACCGCCCCCGGAAGCTCGCGCGTGATCAGGCGGACCACGCGCTTGTGGGCGTTGTCGACGAACCAGTCGCTCATGTAGTGCAGCCGCGACGCATAGTCGGTGAGCTGGCCGCCCCGGTACCGGGTGAAGGTGACCTCCGCCAGCAGCGCTCCCGGGCTGCGCTCGCCGCGCCTCAGCATTCGCGCAAAGGCGAGCGCGTTCTCGAAGAACGTCACGCAGTCCAGGCCACGGAGGTTGACCGAGCAGACCTCGCGATCCTCGTACAGCTCGAGCGTGGAGGCGGCGTACGGCGTCTGCCGGAGCGCCATCCCGACGGCGCCGATCCGTTCGCCGATCGGCAGCCCGCTCCAGGCGTGCTCGCGCGCCAGCGCCAGCAACTGCGCGAACGTCTCCTCTCCCGTGAAGACGCTCGGCTCGCGGTCGCGCCCCGGCACGGGATCGGGGCGCGCGATGGCGAGGGTCCCGGCAGCCACCAGGGCCTTCGACACGAGCCTAACGAACGCTCGCCGTTCCAGCGCCGATCCGCTCATCGCCTGTAGCATCGCACGGCAGAGCCGGCCGACTCAAACCGGCGCCCGCCGGGGCGCCCGCGCCCGGGGACCCACTTCCCGCTCCTGGCGGACGAGGATCCCGGCCAATGAA
>CAZWXA010000405.1:0-3995 GCA_964637755.1 uncultured bacterium
TAAGATGCTCATATCGTTTACGGAGGGGTGGCCGAGCCCGGTCGAAGGCGTCCTCCGACTCGAAATCGCCCCTGCCAGCCGGGACTGGGACTCGCTCGCCCTAAAGCGAGCAGGTCGTTGGCAATCACACCGAGCCCCACCCAGCGCTCCATCCCGAGCATGCCGCGGTAACGGCAGCGAGCAAGACCATGGCGGCGCTTGAGGCTGCTGATCCGGCCTTCCGAGCCGGTCCGCCATTGAGCGCCATGCGAACGCGCCGCGGGTGCCGCCCACGGCGTTGCCACGGCAGCACGACACTGCGCACGCCATGGTCGCGAGCGATCTGTTCGTTGGCGCGCGAAGCAAAGCCGGCATCGGCGACGGCCAACTGGGGCGCGTGACCGAAGACCTGCTCATGGGGCGTTCGCGATTGATGTTCTGGCGTGTCCCCATTGTGGGGACCGGCTGCGCCTGATCGCCACGCTGCACGATCCCGCCGTCATCCGGACGCTCCTCGCGCACCTCGCTCTCTCCCCCTCAGGGCCGAGCCCCGGTCCCGCCCCGCCCGCGCTCGGCGCTACCGCGCCCTGATCGATTCCGGGCGCGGCGGCCGCCGTCGTGCCTGCCCGGCGAGGCGTCATCCGCGCTGATCAGGCCGGGCACCTGCCGGTTGACGGCGGCGGTGTGCCGGCATAGGATGCCGCTCAGCCGGGCGGGCGCGGTCGGCGCGCGAGGTGGCTGCTCCTGTGCGCTATGGCATCGGCTCCTGCCTCCTGCGCGGCCAGTGTCTGAGAATGACAGGTTATGTTACGGTGACGCGGGCTCACGGACGAGGCGATCGCGGCCGCATGGCGCTAATCTCGCCTTCGCTCTCGAGGGCGATCTCGAAGGTGCCGGCGATCGTGGCCCCGGTCTGGGCTGTGATGCTGATTGCGCCGCTCGGTCCAAGATCGCCCGCCCCGACGTTCTGTGGGTCGCGGCAGCCACCCGCCTGAACGAAGTGGTCCAGGATCCGATACCGCCCTTGAACGGCCGGCACGACCTGGGCCACGACAGCGGCGAAGCGGCGCTGGAACTCGACGCTGTTGACCAACGGAGCCTGGACGTGGCGACGCTGACCAACGAGCACGGCAACCCAACCCGCGAGGGCGTCCCCCCTCCCGACGACGGGCGCAAGGACGGACGACCCTGCCTTGACCGGTCAGGAGTGCCCCCCTATAATCCGCGGCCACACCGAAGCGGGAGGACGCCATGAACGATCGTCGATCGCGAATCGAACGTACCCCCCCGGAGACCGCCCCGGCCCACGATAGCGCTCGAGCGGTCAGCCGCCGCGACCTGCTCGCGTCCATTGGCAGCGGCGCCGTGGCCGGGTCGTTGCTGGCTGGCGCGGCAAGCCCGTCGCCCGCGGAGGCGTCCGGCGAGGACGACCGGGCGGCGAACGCGCTCGAGTTCGCCGGGAAGCTGATCCAGGAGGGCGGTCGCTTCACGGGCTTCGGGTTCCTCACCGCCGTCCGCGGGATTGACCCCGCGCTGCTGTTCGACGGGGCGGGCGCGCCCTCGGAGGGCACCGCGCTGCTGACGATCTACACCGTCTCCACCCTCACGTCGATCGCCCGCGTCAACGGCGTGTTCGTGGCCCGGGCCGCCGGAACGCTTCGACTGTACCTGCGCGATGCGCCCGGAGCGGATTTCGGCGACCCGTCGTCGTTCGAGGTCGGCACCCTGGTGGCCGACGACGAGGCGGAGTACCAGAACACGCTGACCGTGACCGAACCGAACCAGGGTCTCGCGCACATCGTCGGCGCGCTGAAACGCAGGCGAGCAGTCCGCTTCCTCGTGGGGGGCGACCACCACCGGATCGGCTCCAAGGGCCTGGCGTCGCGGCTCACCGCCGTGGGCAAGGGAGTGCGCACCGACCCTTCCACGCCCCTGGCGACCTTCGACCTCGGTGGCTACATCACGATCGTCGACTGATGGCCAGCTCTCCGGCGAGACTCACCCGCCATTCCCCATCGGAATCCCCGCCCGCCGGAACGTCCGTGCGCGCGATCGCGCCGGAGCGCCTGGACGAGCTGGCGCGGGCCATCCTCGTCGGCGCCGAGCCGTTGCGCTTCGCGATCGCCACGAGGCGCGCAGAGGTCGAGGCTGCGTACCGCCTGCGGTACGTCCACGCCGCGGGCGCTGGGTGGATCCAGCCGGACGACTACCCGGACGGGCTCGAGCGGGACGCGTACGACGGGCACGCGATGCCGATCGTCGCCTGGGACGCTGACCGGCCTGTCGGCACCTGTCGCATCGTGCCCTCGCTCCGGTGCCTGCTCCCCGTTGAGCACGAGTTCAAGCTGCGCGTGCAGCCGGCGGGCGAGGCCGTCGAGTGGGGACGGCTCGTGGTGACCGATGACCACCGCGGCGACCGGGGCTATACGGTGCTGACCGGCCTGCTGGCGCGTGCGTGGCTCGATACGCGCAGGCTCGGCTTCCACGTCGTGGCCGGTGTGGCATCCCGGTCCATCATTCGCCTCTACCGCCAGCTCGGATTCGATGTGCTCGTCCTCGGCCCCGCGAAGGACTACTGGGGCGAGGCGCGCCTTCCGATCCGCCTGTCCACCACCCCCCCGGCTCGCCCGCGATAGGCCCTCGCCGGGAGCGCCGACCGGGTCAGCCTGCGACCGGTTCCAGGATCGCGCGGTCCTCGACGGTGAAGATTGCGGACGCGCATCCGGGCTACATCACCTGGGAGAGATACGTGCAGAACCAGGAGAAGCTGCGGCAGAACATGACGCGGAGGGGGACCCCGGGTCGCGGCGCGCCGCGCGAAGGGCCGGCACTGTTGCGCGGCCTGCTGATCTGCGGCCGCTGCGGCCATCGCATGGGACCGGCGTACGCGCGCGGCGCGCCCTCGGGCTCGCGGACGAATGACGGACTGGACGTGATGCCCAGTGACTCCCCAGTGAGGTGTCCAGCGAAACTCTGGGGCGGGAGAGAATCCCTTACCCTTCCATCACCACGCCGTCCGAGAAGCGGTTCTACACGGACACCTCAAAGCTGAATTCGAGACCCGTCTCTGCATGGCGTTCAAGGCGGGCCCCCGCAACCACCTGCAGGCGCACGGCCTCCTCGCTCCGGGGAGGCCGTCGATTCTTGTGCGCCCGGGGCCGGACCCCGCGCTCGCCCACCTCGAGGGTCGCCGCAGCCCCGGTCGTCTCGCGCCGGCCCCCTGATTTCGCGGCTCGTTGCCAGGCATCTGCCGGCCGTGGAAGGCGGCCTTCGAAGGAGCTCCCATCGACCGCTGTGGCGTCGGCTCCTGGGCTCCTGGGCGGCTGTGGCATCGGCTCCTGGGCGGCCAGTGTCTGAGAATGACAGATAATGTTACGGTGACGCGGGCTCACGGACGAGGCGATCGCGGCCGCACGGCGCTAATGTCGCCTTCGCTCCCGGAGCCGGGAAGAGGAGATCAAGGGCCGGTACCTGGCGGTGTGACCGCGCGGGACCCGGCGCGAAGGAGGTCGGCGACGCCATGATTACCCACCGGATCGCCATCGCCGGGACCGCGGTCCTGCTGGCCCTCGCGGGCCTCGGCGCGCCGGGCCGCTCCCACGCAACCGGGGGCGGCGACGCGCGCGAGATCGCCCGGCTCGTCGAGCGCCTCAGCGCCAACTACCGGGACGCGATCGGCGTCTCCATGGCCCACATCATCGAGCGGGGCCAGGCCGTCACCCTGGGCGAGTCCTGCGGACACCGCAGGCGGAGATGGACGCGCAGGGCAATGTCAAGGTTCCCGGCCTCGGGATGACCTTCGCCCCCAACGGGGACATCTACGGATCCGACGGCACCAAGCTGTACGACGGCGCCACCCAGCGCTGGCTCAACCAGGGCGGGGCGGCTCCGACCGCGCCCTCGCCGGCGCCGGTCAGCAAGTGAGCCCGCGAGGACCTCGCCGGGCCGGTGGCGGAGCCACGAAAGCAGCGCGGCCCGGCGCCGAACCAGCCCGCGTGTAGCAGAGGCTGGCAGCC
>CAZWXA010000406.1:0-2164 GCA_964637755.1 uncultured bacterium
TGGAAGATCATGGTGTTCCTGCGATCGCTGGCGGAGCGCTGACGGTGAACGGTCCCGGACGATGAACCGCTCCATCGGACTCGGCGCCGGTTGCGTACTCCTCGTCGCGGGGCTGTGTCTCGTCGCGACGATGCGGTCGCCGGCCCAGGAGACGAAGAAGACCGAGCGAGCCGAGCCCGCGGAAGAGGCGCGGAAGCGGAAGCTCGACGAGCTGATGAAGCGGGTCAAGCAGGAATTCAGCCAGGCGGAGTGCGTCTTCTGCCACGAGGAGATCAGCCCGAACATCATCAAGGAGTTCAGAATCGCACGGGACGGGGAGCGCACCGGCACGCAGTGCACTGATTGCCACGGAAGCGACCACGCCGCGATCATCCGGTCGAAGGGGAGGGTTCCGCCGGAGCGGTGCCAGGAGTGCCACCCCAAGCGATTCGAGGAGACCATGTCCGGCGGCGGGCACTCCAGGGTGGGCTCCGAAGCGGCGTCCCGGCCGATTCCCGGAAACGCCCCGGGCGAGCTGGTGGCGCTGAGCCAGTCCCTCGGGCGCGAGGTCGCCGAGCGGTGCACGAGCTGTCACAGCCGGCACAAGTTCTCCAAGGACGAGGCGAAGGATCCCCGGACGTGCGGCGTCTGTCATACCGGACCCGACCGCCCCGAGACGGACGCCTACCTCGGCTCCAAGCATGGTCTCATCTGGAGGGTCGAAGGGGACACCGGCCGGGCGCCGACGTGCGTGACCTGCCACATGCTCGCCGGCAATCACAACGTCTCCGCCCTCGTGATCTACGGGAGCGCGATGCCGAAGGTGCCGAACGCGCCTTTGTCACGGGAGCACAAGCGGAAGCGGGAGCTGCAGGTCAAACTGTGCTCGCAGTGTCACTCCGAGCGGTTCGCGCGGGACCAGCTCGAGATGGGCGACAGGGTGTACCGGCATGCTCAGGCCGCTCTCGACGAGGCCACGGGCATCGTGAAGAAGCTCCGGGACGACGGGATCCCCGATCTCGTGTCGATCGAGCAGCGGGTGTTCCGCCTGGACCGCTTCTGGAGGGGAGCCACCTGGAAGAGCCTCGTTCACGGTGACCTGATCGGTCCCGTGTGGAACGGCTGGTACAGGATCGACGAGGAGCTCGCCGCCATCCGGTACGAAGCCGGGCAGCTCCGGACACTGCACTCGCTCGAGTCGCCGCGGCGCGAATGACTTGCCCGATCCCCGCGGTCTCCGGCGCGCCGGGTCGAGGCCTCCAGATCCTCCCGTCGTCCCGAGGCGAATGATCCTTCGCGGCCTGGTTCTCCTCGTGCTGGCGGTCGCCTGGCCTTCCGGCGCCCGCGCCCAGGTCACCGAGAAGATCATGGAGAAGCCGGAGACCTACACTGTCGTGGTCAAGAAGCTGCCGAAGCCGCCGGTGATCGATGGTGACAGCGTGGAGTGGGCGGGGATCCCGGAAAACGTGATCAAGGTCAGCCCGGCCCAGGCGGATGACGCGCTCAATCACCTCGGGACGGTCAACGTCGTCCTCAAGGCTGGCCACTACCGGGGCGCCATCTACTTCGTGGTCAAGTGGCCCGATCCGGACGAAGACCGGACCCACAACACCTGGGTCTGGGACAAGGCGACGCGCCGGTACGTCGCCGGAGAGGACAAGGAGGACGGGGTCGCGTTCAAGTTCGACATCGGCGGCGACTTCGACTACTGCATGCTCACGGGGAAGGAATACAGCGCCGACGTCTGGACCTGGCGGGCCGCGCGGACGGACCCCGCCGGGCTCGCGGAGGACGGCATGCACGTGTTCAGCCGGCGCCCGATCCCGCGGGCGGGCGCCAAGCGGACGCTCGATGGGCCGGGAGACATCTGGATCCGGCGCACCACGGACAAGGGCTCCCGGATCTACACGATCAGCTTCCCGCTGGAGTACGCCGGCGACCGGGTGGCGCGCTACACTGTCCAGCAGGATCCGTTCGGAAGCATCGCCGACGTGAAGGCGAAGGGGAAGTGGGCGAATGGGTTCTGGACGGTCGAGCTGATGCGGAAGTTCGACACCGGCCACGACGACGATGTGAAGTTCGAGCTGACCCGCCCAGTCAGGGGCGCCATCGCCGTCTTCGACAACGCCGAGGCGTACCACCACAGCACGTCCGGCATGATCACGTTCCGCTTCGAGCGCTGACG
>CAZWXA010000406.1:2174-3982 GCA_964637755.1 uncultured bacterium
GGTAGAGGAGTCTCCGCTCCGGGAGGAGATTTCCGATGGAAGACCGAGAACCCAGGAAGAAGCGGTGGGGCTACCGATCCTTCCTCAACATCGGGTTCCTCGCCTTCGTCCTCGTGGTCGTGGTGACGGGGGCCTTCTCCGTCTACGGGCTCTGGTCGGTGAACGAGGCCACCCACGACATGGGCTCGTACATGGGCGGCATCGAGCGCGGCCTCAAGACCATCAGCGAGCGACACGAGCCGCTGATCCGTGGCCTGGAGGAGATGCGCCGGGAGATCCTCGAGGCGCAGATCAATCTCTACATGGCCATTGCCGGATACAAGCAGACGGTCAAGGACGTCTGGCCTCACGTCGATGCCCTTCACGCACGGATCCGCGGCTTCATGGCGACGCCCTCCGTGGGCGGCGACGTCCTGGAGCGCCTGAGCACGATCGACCTGCGCCTTGCCGAGTACCGCGCGGTCCTCGCAAAGCTGCAGAACCTCCGGAACCTGAACCAGTCGGAGATCGACGAGCTTGGCGCTCAGGCGATCGCCGTCGGCGCCAGGATCAGCGACCTGAGCCGGTCGATCCAGGAGTCCGTCCAGAAAGAGATCGAGGTGTCGTCGCGCGGGGCCATTGCCGACGCGCTGGCGTCGATCGGCGTGGCCGAGAGCTTCCGCGACAAGGCGCACCGGGTCGGGACCATCAACATGGCCGCCGTGCTGCTCGGCGTCGTCGTGTCCCTGAGCATCGCGTTCTTCGTGAAGAGCGCCATCACCTCGTCTATCGGGACGCTCCACGAGGGGGCCCGGCGCATCGGCCAGGGTAACCTCGACCACCGTCTGACCGTCGAGACCGAAGACGAGATCGGGAAGCTCGCGGACGAGTTCAACCAGATGGCGGGAAGGCTCAAGGACGCGCACAGCGGACTCGAGCAGAAGGTGGAAGAGCGAACGCGGGCTCTGACGCAGTCGCTCGAGGAGGTCCGCGCGCTGAGCGAGGTCATCCGGGCGGTCAGCGCGTCGCTCGACCTCCAGCAGGTGCTCGACACGGTCGCCGCCCACGCGGTCAACCTCTCGGGCTCGGACGGGTGCGGGATCTTCGAGTTCAATCCGTCCCGGCTGGCGTTCGAGGTCGTCGCGAGCCACCGCCTGAGCCGGGAGTACCTCGGAGAGGTCCAGCACACGGCGATCGATCCGAGATCGGGCGTCCTCGCCAGGGCCTCCGGAGCGGGCGCGCCGGTGCACATTCCCGACCTGACGGTGGCTGACGAGATGCCCCTGCTCGACGTGACGCTCAGGGAGGGCTTCAGGGCCCTGCTCGTCGTCCCGATGGGCGGTCAGGGAAGCACGCATGGGGTCGCGCTGTTCCGCCGGACGCCGGGCGCCTTCGACGACCGCGTCGTCGATCTCGTGATCGCGCTCGCCAACCAGTCGAAGGTCGCCATCGAGCACGCGCGGCTCTTCCAGGAGATCCAGAGCCAGCGGATCCAGCTCGAACAGCTCTCCCGGAACATGGAGCAGATCTACCGGCTCTCGACGGCGCTGCAGGCGCCCCTGTCGCTCGAGGACCAGCTGAGCCACGTGCTCGAGGGGGCCCGCCAGGTCGTCGACATCGACCGCTTCTCCGTCTGGGCCCTCGGCCCCGAGGGAGACAGGCTGGTGAACCTCGCCGCGGCCGGCTTCCCGGCCGACGAGTGGAAGGACCTCGCCGGCGCCGAGATCCCCCTGGCCGCGGCCGGGGCGATGTACCGGGCCTACCGGGAGGGGACGCCGCTGGTCTTCGACGAGGCCAATCCGCTCCCCCCCGAGCTGCGACTCCGCCCG
>CAZWXA010000407.1:0-3981 GCA_964637755.1 uncultured bacterium
GGCGAAGTCGATGTCCATGTCGGGCATCGAGATGCGCTCGGGGTTCAAAAATCGCTCGAACAAGAGCCCGTATCGCATCGGATCGATGTTCGTGATCCCGAGGCAGTAGGCGACCAGCGAGCCCGCCGAGGAGCCGCGGCCCGGCCCCACGGCGATCCCCTGGGTGCGCGCGTAGTGGATGAAATCCCACACGACCAGGAAGTAGCCGGCGAAGCCCATCTTCTCGATGACGGCCAGCTCGTGGGTCAGACGCGCCTCGATGAGGTCGCCGGGGCTCGCGCCATAGCGACGCTTCAGCCCCTCGCGGGTCTGCTCCTCGAGGTAGGTCTCCAGCGTGTGGCCGGCGGGCACGACGTAGTGCGGGAGGTGGAAACGGCCGAAGTCGAGCGTCAGGTTGCAGCGCTCGGCCACCGCCAGCGTGTTGCGGCACGCCTCGGGGATGTCGGCGAAGACGCGGGCCATCTCCTCGGCCGACTTCACGTAGAACTCCTCGGTCGAGAACCGCCAGCGATTGGGATCGTTCATGCCGCTGCCGGTCTGGATGCAGAGCAGCGCCTCGTGGGCGCGGGCGTGGCCGGCTTCCAGGTAGTGCGAGTCGTTGGTGCCGGCGATCGGCGCGCCGATGGCCTTGGCGATCGCCAGCGTCTCCGCGGTGACCTTCACCTGCTCGGCCAGGCCGTGGGCCTGGACCTCCATGAAGTACCCGTCTCGCCCGAACACGTCCTGATGCCAGCCGGCGGCCGCGCGGGCGCGATCGAGATCGCCCGTGCCGATCAGTCGCGACACCTCGGAGTTCAGGCAGCCGGAGAGCACGAGCAGGCCGCCGGCGTGCGCGGCCAGCAGCTCGCGGTCGACCCGCGGCTTGTAGTAATACCCCTCGAGATACGCCTTGGAGACGAGCTTGATCAGGTTCTTGTACCCGGTGGCGTCCCGCACGAGCACCGTGAGGTGGTTGGCGCCCTCGTAGGCGCCGTCCTGGGAGCCGCGCTCGGTGCGGCGGCCCGGCGCCACGTACAGCTCGCAGCCCAGCACGGGCTTGATCCCTTCCTTCTGGGCGGCGAGGTAGAAGTCGATGGCCCCGAACAGGTTGCCGTGGTCGGTGAGGGCGAGGGCCGGGAACTTCAGTTCCCTGGCCTTCCGCACGAGCTTGTCGAGCTGCGCCGCGCCGTCGAGCAGGCTGTACTCGGAATGGACGTGCAGGTGCACGAACTCCGCGTGAGTCATTCCCATTCGATGGTGCTCGGCGGCTTCGACGAGATGTCGAAGACGACGCGGTTGACCCCCGCCACCTCGTTGCTGACGCGGCTGCTGATCCGTTCGAGCAGGTCGTACGGCAGCCGGGCCCAGTCGGCCGTCATCGCGTCGAGGGACGTGACCGCCCGCAGCGCCACCACCTGGGCGTAGGTGCGGGCATCGCCCATGACGCCCACCGTCCGCACCGGCAGCAGCGCCGCGAAGGCCTGCCACAGCTCGCGCTCGAGGCCCGCCGCGCGCACCTCCTCCTGCACGATGGCGTCGGCGTGGCGGAGCAGCTCGAGTCGCTCCTCCGTCACCTCGCCCAGGACCCGGATGGCGAGCCCGGGCCCGGGAAAGGGCTGGCGCCAGACGATGTCGCCCGGAAGGCCGAGCAGCTCGCCCACCTGGCGGACCTCGTCCTTGAACAGCTCGCGGAGCGGCTCGACGAGCCTGAACGGCATCCGCGTCGGCAGTCCGCCGACGTTGTGATGGGTCTTGATGGTGGCCGACGGCCCGCGGAACGAGACCGACTCGATCACGTCCGGGTAGAGCGTGCCCTGGGCGAGCCACGGGATGTCGCCGAGCCGGCGCGCCTCTTCCTCGAAGACGACGACGAACTCGGCGCCGATCCGCTTCCGCTTCAGCTCGGGATCCGTCACGCCGCGGAGCGCCTCGAGAAAGCGCCGGGAGGCGTCCACGTGGACCAGGTTGATCCGGCGGCCGTCGCCGAACGTGTGGACGACCGACGCCGCCTCGCCCTTGCGGAGCATGCCGTTGTCGACGAAGACGCAGGTGAGCCGGTCGCCGATGGCGCGGTGCAGGAGCGCCGCGACGACCGAGGAATCGACCCCGCCGGAGAGCCCGCAGAGGACGCGGGCGCCGCCCACCGTCTCGCGGATCGACGCGACCGCGGTGTCGATGAAGGACGCCATCGACCACGCCCGCTTGGCGCCGCACACCGCGAGGAAGTTCTCGAGAATGGTCCGCCCCTGCGGCGTGTGGGCGACCTCGGGATGGAACTGGACCGCGTAGAGCCGCCGCCCCTCGTCGGCCATCGCCGCCACGGGACAGTTGTCGGTCGAGGCGAGCTGCGTGAACCCCCTCGGCGGGCGCAGCACGGTGTCCCCGTGACTCATCCAGACGGTCATGCCGCTGGCGGTCTCGGGGTGCACTCCGGAGAAGAGGCCGTCGGTGCGATCCAGCCGCAGGCTGGCGCGGCCGTACTCCCGGCGCTCGGCGGGCACGACGTGGCCACCCAGCAGGTACCCCATCGCCTGCATGCCGTAACAGATCCCCAGCACCGGGATTCCCGCCTCGAACAGGGTCCGGGGCGGCAGGGGCGCGTTCTCGTCGTAGACGCTCGACGGGCCGCCGGACAGGATCACCCCTTTGCAGTCCGCCGTCAGGATCTCCTCGAGAGGCCGGGTACACGGGAAGATCTCGGAGTAGACCGACATCTCGCGGATGCGACGGGCGATGAGCTGGGTGTACTGCGATCCGAAGTCGACGACCGCGATCCAGTCGGCGCCGCCGCGGTTCAGCATGCCGGGGCCGCCCCCCGCCGCCTCGCCGACGGCGCTCGGCGTTCGCCTCCCGGGCCTCCGCCTCGCCCCCGCATTGGCCCAGGCCAGATCAGCGGGGACGGCCCAGCTTCTGCGCCTGCTGGAAGACCTTCCCTTCCGTCTTCATCGCGGGAGCGATGATCAGCTCGGTGAGCTGGAGTTCCCGGATGTTCCGCGCGCCCACCGAACCCATGCAGGTCCGGATGGCGCCCACCAGGTTCAGCGTGCCGTCTTCCGTGAACGCCGGACCGAACAGGATCTGCTCGAGGGCGCCGGCGACGCCGACCCGGATCCGTGTCCCCCTGGGCAGGTTCTGGTGTGGCGTCGCCATGCCCCAGTGGTACCCTCTGCCTGGCGCCTCGGTCGCTCGCGCGAAGGCCGATCCGATCATCACCGCATCCGCCCCCGACGCCAGCGCCTTGCACACGTCGCCGCCGGTGGTCATGCCGCCGTCGGTGATGATCGGCACGTAGCGGCCCGTCCTCTTGTAGCAGAAGTCGCGGGCCGCCGCGGAATCGGCGGTGGCCGTCACCTGCGGCACCCCGAGGCCGAGGACCTCGCGGCTCGTGCAGGCCGCTCCCGGCCCGACGCCGACGAGCAGCGCGTCCACGCCGCACTCGATCAGCTCGAGACAGGCTTCGTAGGTCACCACGTTGCCGACGATGAGCGGGATGGCGAGATGGCTCTTCAGTCGCTTGAGGTCGACGGGCACGTACTCGGTCGCGATGTGCCGCGCGGTGGTCACGGTCGACTGCACGACGAAGACGTCGGCGCCGGCCTCCTGGGCGATCTGGGCGAATCGCTCCGCCCGCTGCGGGATGGAGGAGACCGCCACCGCGCCGCCGCCCTTCTTGATCTCGGCGATCCGCTTGTGAATCAGCTCCTCCTTGATCGGCTCACCGTAGATCGACTGGATGATCTTGGTGGCTTCCTCCTGGCTGGCCGACACGATCCGGTCGAGCACCTGGGCAGGGTTCTCGTAGCGCGAGAAGATGCCTTCGAGATTGAGCACCGCGAGGCCGCCGAGCCGGCCCATCTCGACGGCGAGGGCCGGCCCCACCACGCCATCCATCGCGGCCGCGATGATCGGGATGTCGAAGCGGCGGCCGCACAGCTCGAACGAGATATCGACCTCGTTCGGATTGACCGTCAAGGCCCCGGGGACGAGGGCGATGTCGTCGAA